>NZ_JBHXRW010000005.1:0-233658 GCF_042716635.1 Streptomyces sp. NPDC058664
GGGCTGAACTTCAGCCCGTCCGGCGTTTGAGGACCGGAGCCCCGGTTCGGGAAGGGGCGGCGCCCGGTACCCCCGACACCCGTACCTCCGTCCCCGCCCCCCGCGTCGACGTCATCGCCCCCGCCGGCGCCGGGGACGCCTTCGCCGCCGGGTTCCTCTCCGCCACCCTCCGCGGCCTCGACGCGCGGGCCCGGCTCCGCCACGGGCACCTCATGGCCGCCGCCGTCCTCACCGTTCCCGGCGACCTGGCCGGCCCGCCCGCCCGTCACCCGGCCGCCACCCCTCACGGAGCCGCTGCGCGGCGCCCCTCCTGGATCGACCACGCCGACCGGCTGGCCGCGCTCGACGACGCCGCCTGGGGCACACTTCACCTCGGCCCCGGCTGGACGCTGCGCCAAGGCCCCGACCAGGAGGTACGTACGTCATGAGCCAGACCGTCGACCGGGCGCTCAGCATCCTGCCGCTGCTCGCCCAGGGCCCCGCCGACCTCGGGCAGGTCGCCGAGCGGCTCGGCGTCCACAAGTCCACGGCCCTGCGCCTGCTGCGCACCCTCCACGAGCACGGCCTCGTCCACCGGCAGCAGGACCAGCGCTACCGCCTCGGCGCCCGGCTCTTCGCCCTCGCGCAGGAAGCCGTCGAGAACCTCGACGTACGCGAGATCGCCCACCCCTACCTCACGGCTCTCAACGAGCGGATCGGGCACACCGTCCACCTCGCCGTGTACGAGGAGGGCGAGGTGCTCTACATCGACAAGGTCGAGAGCCGCTACCCGGTCCGCATGTACTCGCGCATCGGCAAGCCCGTCGCGATCACCGTCGCCGCCGTCGCCAAACTGCTCCTCGCCGACCTGCCCGAGCCCGAGCGCCGAGCCCTCGCCGTGAAGCTCGACTACCCCCCCTACACGCCCCGTTCGACCCCGAACGCCGCCGCCTTCCTCAAGGAGCTGGCGACCGTACGCGAACAGGGCTGGGCCACCGACCTCGGCGGCCACGAGGAGTCCATCAACTGCGTCGCCGCCCCCATCCGCGGCGCCGACGGGCGTGTCGTCGCCGCCATGTCGGTCTCCGCGCCCAACGTGGTCGTCACCGCCGAGGAACTCCTCTCCCTCCTCCCGCAGGTGCGCGGCACCGCGGACGCCATCAGCCGCGAGTACTCCGGCGAAGCCCCGACGAAGGAAGCCAGCGCATGACCATCGAGAAGATCGCCCTCACCCCCGCCACCCACACCGCCCCGCCCGCGAAGTTCTCGCACGGCGTGCGGAAGGGCAACATCCTCCAGGTGGCGGGCCAGGTCGGCTTCCTGCCGGCCGTCGAGGGCCGGGCCCCGACGGTCGCGGGCCCGACCCTGCGCGAGCAGACCCTCCAGACCTTCGCCAACGTCAAGGCGATCCTGGAGGAGGGCGGCGCGAGCTGGGACGACGTCATGATGATGCGCGTCTACCTCACGGACGTGGACCACTTCGCCGAGATGAACGCGATCTACAACCAGTACTTCGAGGAGCAGGGCCTCACGGCCCCCGCCTCGGCCCGTACGACCGTCTACGTCGGTCTCCCCGCCGGCCTCCTCATCGAGATCGACGCGCTCGCCGTCCTCGGCTGACACCGTGACGGGGCGTCAGGCCGTGCAGTACTGCGCCTGCTTGCCGATCGAGCGGTACATGCAATCGGCGTTCTCCAGGAGCTGGAGGACCGCGTCGCGGTTGCGGCTCGTCTCGCGTTCGATGACCTCGTCGGGCGGGTAGAAGCCGCCGCCGGAGGACGACGCCGGGTACATCTCGAACGTGTAGCCGAAGATCCGGTGCACGCCCCACAGGTAGTCGTCGATCGAGCCGTCCGTGATGTAGAGGTCGCTGGACTGCTCGGCCGTGTAGCCGTTGCTCGCCGCCATCTTGCCGCCGACGGTCGCGAAGGCGTCCCGGTCGTCCTGGGTCATGCCCGGGGCGGTGTTCGCCGTGGTGTAGCCGAAGGGCCAGAGCACCAGCTCGCTGTACGTGTGGAAGTCGATGGCCGCGGTGATCTGCTGCTTGCCGCCGACCACCCGGGAGCGGACGAAGTCGGCGACGACCTTCACCTCGGGGGCGGACTCGGGGGCCGTGCCCCGGTAGGTCTCCGAGCTCTTGGAGCCGGAGGAGCCGCCGCAGCAGCCCCACTTGTAGTTCCAGTTCCGGTTCATGTCGGTGCCGATGTACGAGGAGCCGGAGTTGGGCTGCCGGTTCTTGCGCCAGCTGCGGTAGGAGCCGGAGGCGATGTCGTACTCGCCGCCGTCCGGGTTGAGGTCCGGGACGATCCAGATCTCGCGGCCGTTCACGGCGTTGGTGACCCTGGTGTCCGTGCCGTAGCCCGCGCCGAGTTCGCGCAGCAGGTAGAGCGCCATCTCGACGGTGAGGTGCTCGCGGGCGTGCTGGTGGTGGGTGAAGAGGACTTCGGGCTCGTTCTCGTCGGTGGCGACGTTGTCGCTGATCTTGATGGCGACGATGTCCCGGCCCTGGTACGACTTCCCGATCACCTGCTTGCGCATGATGGACGGGTACGCGGCGAGCCGCTGGTCGATCTCCGCGTTCATCTCCGCGTAGTTGTGGTACCGGGAGTCGGCGGAGGGGAAGTCGAGCGGGCCGACGGCGTGGTCGTGGGCGTCCTCCTCGGCGGTGTTCCGGTTCGGCGGTCCGGGGAGCGCGACCGGCTTGTAGCCGAGTGCCTTGAGGTTCTTCAGCTGTTCGGTGTTGGCGCTGACGACGACCGAACGGGCGTCGACCTCGTCGATCGAGACGCCGGTGACCGTGAGCGCGGTGCGGGCGGCCGGGGTGGACGGTCCGGCGATCTCGTACTGCCGGATCACCTCCTCGGCGCCGACGGCGATGCGGGCGGCGGTCGTCGCCGGGTCGGCCCCGGCGGGCGTGGTGAGGGCGGAGAGGGGCGCCGCGAGGGCGAGCGCCACGAGGGCCGCGAGGGTGGCGGACCTTCTGCCGCGGATGGGACGTCGCATGTCGTCTCCTGGGTGGGGAGTGTGGGGGTGTGCGACCAACTGGTGCGGGTGTCCGGGCACATGGTGTGCTCATGTCATGGACGGGTCAAGATGCTGAGTTCGGCCATACTGTCCCGCGTGGGGACCCTCATCGGCAGATACGTCATCGAACACAAGCTAGGCGAAGGGGGCATGGGCACCGTCTACCTGGCCCGATCGCGCGGCGGGCGCGCCGTCGCCGTCAAAGTCGCCCGGCCGGAACTCGCCGCCGACCCGTCCTTCCGCGCGCGCTTCCGCGCCGAGGTCGCCGCCGCCCGGCAGGTCGGCGGCTTCCACACCGCGCAGGTCGTCGACGCCGACCCCGACGCCGAGGCGCCCTGGCTCGCCACCGCCTACATCCCCGGGCCCACCCTCTCGGCGCTCGTCACCGCCCAGGGCCCGATGGACGAGGAACGGCTGCGCTCGCTCGGAGCCGCGCTCGCCGAGGCCCTGGAGGCCATCCACGCCTGCGGTCTCGTCCACCGCGACCTCAAGCCCGGCAACATCGTGATGGCCCCCGACGGGCCGCGCGTCCTCGACTTCGGCATCGCCCGCGCGGTCGAGTCGACCCGGCTCACCGCCACCGGCTCGGCCTTCGGCACCCCCGGCTACCTCGCCCCCGAACAGGCCCTCGGCGAGGAGGTGACCGGCGCCGCCGACGTCTTCGCCCTGGGCGCCGTGCTCGTCGCCGCGGCGGGCGGACGCCCCTTCGGCGACGGTACGCCGATGGGGCTCATGTACCGGGCGGTGCACGAGGCCCCGGACCTCACCTCCGTACCGGAGGCACTGCGCGGGCTCGTGGGGCGCTGCCTCGCGAAGAACCCGGCGGAGCGGCCCACGCCGGAGGAGATCCTGGACGCGCTGGGAGTGGGAGTGGGAGTGGGAGTGGGAGCGGGAGCGGAGGCGGGGACGGGAGTTTCGGCGCCCGCCGACGTGGTCCCGGCGCCCGTCGACTCTGTTCCGACCCCGGCCGACTCGGTCCCGGCGCCCGCCGACGCGGTCCCCGTGCCTTCCTCCCACGCCCTGCCGACGCGGCCGGCCGACGTCCAGGACGCCGTCCCCGCCCCCGTACCGCACCCCGCCACCCTCGTCGTACCGCCGCAGCCGTCCGTGCCGCCGCTGCCCGCGCCGGACTTCGTCGCCGCAGACCGGAACTCCGGGGTCGCCGTCGACGCGGACGGGGTGTCCCTGCACTTCTTCGGCGAGGAGGCCGATTTCGGCTGGGCCGAGATCGGGGCCGTACGGTACGAGCGCCTCCGGCGTGGCCGGGCACTGAAGGTCGCCGTCCACCTGTACGACGGCTCGGTCTACGACTGCGAGGTCGACGGTCGCCGTGCCGCCCGGGTCGACGAGTGGATCCGGGGACTCGACCCGGTGCTCGCCCGGTACCTTCCCGCGTGACGAGACGGCGCAGCGCCGCCGGGCGAGCGGCGGCGCTGCGGTGGAACTCCCGTATCGCTACGGCTGTCGCTACGGCAGGTTGTGGACGTGCGGGCCCACCGCGTTCGACCAGGCGTTGCCGGCCGTCGCGTCCCAGTTGGTCGACCAGGTCATGGCGCCGCGCAGCGACGGCCAGGTCTGGGCGGGCTTGAAGGTGCCGCAGCCGGTGCCCCTGGTCAGGCAGTCGAGGGCGTTCTTCACGATCTGCGGGTCGACGTAGCCACTGCCCGCGCCCCGCGTGGAGGCGGGGACGCCCAGGCCGACCTGGGACGGGGCGAGGCCGCCCTGGAGCTGGATGCAGGCGAGCGCGGTGAGGAAGTCCACCGAGCCCTGGCTGTACACCTTGCCGTCGCAGCCGAGCATCGAACCGCTGTTGTAGTACTGCATGTTGACCACCGTGAGGATGTCCTTCACGGCGAGCGCGGTCTTGAAGTACTCCGTGCCGGTGTTCTGCATGTCGATGGTCTGCGGGGCCATCGTCAGGACCATGGTGGAGCCCGCCTTGGCGGAGAGCTGGCGGAGCGCCTTGGTCAGGTAGGTGGAGTTGATGCCGTGTTCGAGGTCGATGTCGACGCCGTTGAAGCCGTACTCCTGCATGAGGGCGTACGCGCTGTTCGCGAAGGCGGTCGCGGAGGCGTCACTGTTGATCGTCACGTTCCCCTTCTCGCCTCCGACCGAGATGATGACCGACTTGCCAGCGGCCTTCTTCGCGGCGATGTCGGCCTTGAAGTCGGCGACCGAGGCGTAGCCGACGGCCGGGTCGAGGTTGAAGACGATCTGGCCGGGCGTGGCCGTGGAGTCGGCGAAGGAGACGGCGATGATGTCGTACTGCGACTGCACGTCCCGCAGCTTCTGGACGGTGGCGCCGTTGTTGAAGTTCTGCCAGTAGCCGGTGAGGGCGTGCTTGGGCACGGCGGGGCCGGGGCCCGGGTCGGTGACCTTGGCCGTCCGCGCCGTCACGGCGGCGGACTTCGCGGACTCGCCCGCGGAGTTCGTCGCGGCGACCTGGAACTGGTAGGCGGTGTCGGCGGTGAGGCCGGTGACGGTGGTCGACGTACCGCTGACGGTCTGGGGGTTGGCGCCGTCCCGGTACACCTTGTAGCCGGTGGCGCCGGAGACCGCGCCCCAGCTCAGGGCGACGGAGGACGAGGTGACCGTACCGGCGGCCAGACCGGCCGGGGTGGCCGGGACGACCGGGTCCGGGTCCTGGCCGCCGCCCCCGTCGGGCCCGAAGACGCTGACGTCGTCGACGGAGTACGGGGAGGTCCCGTACCAGCCGTGGGTGTAGATCTCGACCGAGGTGGTGCTCGCGCCGGTGGTGAAGCTGGTGGTGAGCTGCTTCCAGGCGGCGCTGTCGGGCGTCCAGGTGGAGACGCTGCCGCTTCCGGTCCCGGTGTTGTTCGCGCCGAGGTAGGCGTAGCCGCCCTGGACCCAGGCGCTCAGCGTGTACGTCGAGTTGGGCTTCACGGCCACGGTCTGCACGCACTTGGCGTTGTCGAGTCCGGCCGGGGTGGCCCTGAGCGCGCCGGCCCCGGTGCGGACCGGGGAGGAGACGGCTGCGCCGCTCCCGGCGGAACAGGCCCAGTTGGTGAGGCCGCTCTCGAAGCCGGCGTTCTTGGCGACGTTGACGTCGGCCGCCTGCGCGGTGCCGGCTCCGCCGACGAGGACGAGCCCGGAGCCGACGGCGAGCGCGAGGGCTCCGCCGAGCCAGCGGCGTCCGTGCGTGGCGGCCTCGCGGCGGGTGGTGGTGCGGTCCACGTGCATCCTCCGGTGGGGGAGTTGGGGGTGTGGAGGTGCCGTACGTCGTCGTACGGAGGGGCTCGTACGGGGGGTACGAGGCGGTACGGAAGTGCGGCGTGCGGGAATGCGGGATGCGGGAATACGAGATGCGGGAGTGCGGGGATACGGGGTGCGGACGGTGGCCACCGTTGTCGGAACAAGCTGGTCCAGACCAATCGCGTTGTCAAGACCTCTGGCAGCGGGCGCTGTTCGGAGGGGATGCCCCGGACCGAAGAAATGGGGGCAGCTTGGCGGATTGTGTGTTCACCACCCCGGGGGACGTGGATAGGCTGCAGACACGGCCGCACCCTGCGGTGACGCCGTGAACGCGGTAAGTGATCCGAGGCCTTCCGGGAGCACGGAGGCCGGAGGGGACGGGGGTCCGACGTGCCGACAGCGATCGCGGTCACCAGCGCCGACCTGGTGCTGCCGCCGACCGACCCCGGAACCCCGCACGCCGCCGTACTCCCCGCCCCCGACACCCAGTCGCTCGATGCCTCGATCGCCGACATGCAGCAGCTCCTCGCCCGGTTCGGACACGTGGTCGTCGTCTGCCCCACCTCCGCCCCGGCCGCCGTCGAGAACCGGCTGCGCGCCGTCCGCTCCCTGCTCGAAAGCGACCGGATCGCCCTGGTCCGCACCGACCTGCCACCCCTCGGCGCGGCCGTACTCGTCCGCCAGCTCCGCCAGCTGGCGGGATGCGACTTCAGCCCCGGCGTCCTCGCCTCCGCCGCCCGTCTCCTCGCCCACTACATCTACGCGGGCGCCGTCGTCGGCTCCGTCTCCCGGCTCGACCGCGTCCCCGTCAGCCTCGGCTCCCACCTCAAGAGCTGGCTGCCCGGAGCCCACTTCGCCGTACTCGCGGGACCGACGCCCCAGATCACCCGCGTCGGCAACGGCGAGACCCCACTGGCGGGACCGGAGTTCACCACCGAACTCCTCCTCGCCCGCGGCCAGCTCCAGACCGACTGGCCCACCACCACCCTCGTCCCCCGCTGGCGGATCCAGGGCGCGGCCCAGGAGACCCCGCTGCCCGAGACCTCACCCGGCTGGTGGGGCACAGGGAAACTCGTCGAGTTCGCCGCGTACCTGCCCGACCTGCCCGTCCTCTACCAACTGGTCTCCTCCGTGCGGCGCGAGACCTGCCACTGGTGCGCGATGGAACTCATCGGCGACCGCTGCGGCTTCTGCGGGGCGCCGCTGACGGCGGGGGAGACGGGGGGCCGGACCGCCCGTACCGTCGGAACCGGGGGACACGCCGGTGGCACGCGCGCCCTCGGAACCGGCGGACCCACCGGCGCCCACGCCCTGGGAGCCCCCCGCAGCCTGGGAGCCGGAGGACACCCCGAGGCCCCGGCCCTCGGCCCGGTTCCCGGCCCGGTTCCCGGCCCCGGCGGGCAGACGTCCGGCCCCCAAGCCGTCCGCGCCCTGCCGTGAACCTCACCCCGTGCCACTCCCGGCGCCCGCCCCCGACCGCCTCCGCACATCCGACCGCCTCCGCGCCCCCGAATGCCTCCGCGCATCCGTCCGTCCCCGCACGTCCGCCCGCCCCCGTCCGCCCGGACCCACGTCTCCGATCGAGGTAGTACGGCCATGAACTCCCGCCAGCGCCGCGGCGTCATCCTGCTGCTGCTGTCCGTCCTGTGCGCCCTCGGGGCCTTCGCCGGCGTGCTCGCCGTCATCAGCGACGTGAACTCCAAGGTCGGCCCGGAGACCACCGCGTACCGGGTCAAGGGCAAGGTGGACCCCTACGAGCCGCTGAAACCCAGCCAATTCGAGAAGATCTCGATGCCCGAGCGCTGGCTCTCGAAGACCGCCGTCACCGACCTCCGCCAGATCGAGGGCAAGATCGCCGTCACCCACCTCCGCCCCGGCTCCCTCCTCCAGACCGACATGATCGTCGAGAAGCCCGAACTCCAGCCGGGCCAGCAGGAGATCGCGATCATGATCGACGCCGCCACCGGCGTCGCCGGAAAGATCACCGCGGGCGCCACCGTGAACATCTACGCCACCTTCGAGGGCGAGAAGAAGGACGCCCCCTCCCAGTCGCGGATGATCGTGGCCGGCGCCCGCGTCCTCTCCGTCGGCAGGCTCACCCCGATCAGCGACAGCAACGACCGCTCGGGCCGCGCCGCCAACGCCGTCCCGATCAGCTTCGCCCTCTCCACCCTCGACACCCAGCGCGTCGCGTACGCCGAGTCCTTCGCCGAGCACGTACGCCTCGCCCTCGTCGCCCCCACCACGGGCGGCGCCCCGGCCGACCAGCGCGACCGCACGTACACGCTCGACAAGGACAAGTGAGGCCGGTATGACCACCAGGATCCTGCCGGCCGTCGGGGACCCCGACGCGGCCCGGTCCGTCGTCACGCTGCTCAGCCAGCTGCCCGACGCCGAACCCGCCCCGCCGGTCACCGACTCCACCCAGCTCGTCGACACCCTGGCCCGCCTCGCCGCCGCCTCCGTCGACGAACTCCCCGAGGTCGTCCTCGTCCACGAGCGGATCGGCCCCGTCCCCGCGCTCGAACTCGTCCGCGAGGTCGCCCTCCGCTTCCCCGCCGTCGGCGTCGTCCTCATCACCGCCGACGCCAGCCCCGTCCTCTTCTCCGCCGCCATGGACTCCGGCGCCCGCGGACTCGTCACCCTCCCCCTCGGCTACGAGGAACTCGCCAGCCGCGTCCAGGCCGCCGCCCAGTGGTCCGCCGGCGTCCGCCGCCACCTCGGCGGAGGCGCCGACCAGATCACAGGGCCCGGCGGCACCGTCGTCACCGTCAGCGGCGCCAAGGGCGGCGTCGGCACCACCGTCACCGCCGTCCACCTCGCCCTCGCGGCCCGCGCCTCCGGCCGGACCGTCGCCCTCGTCGACATGGACCTCCAGAGCGGGGACATCGCCTCCTACCTGGACGTCCAGTTCCGGCGCTCCGTCGCCGACCTCGCCACCATCGCCGACATCTCGCCCCGCGTCCTCCAGGACGCCGTCTACGTCCACGAGACCGGCCTCTCCCTGCTCCTCGCCCCGGCGGAGGGCGAACGCGGCGAAGAGGTCACCGACCGCGCCGCCCGCCAGATCGTCAGCGCCCTGCGCGGCCGGCACGAGGTCGTCGTCGTCGACTGCGGCTCCCAGCTCACCGGCGCCAACGCCGCCGTCATCGAGATGGCCGACACGGCTCTTCTTGTCGCCACCCCGGACGTGGTGGCCGTCCGGGCCGCCAAGCGGACGGTACGCATGTGGGAACGGCTCCAGGTCCGCAAGGCCGAGGCGACGGTCACCGTCGTCAACCGCCACCAGCGCTCCACCGAGATTCAGCCACCCCTCGTCCAGAAGATCACCGGCACCCGGATCGCGGGCGTCGCCGTCCCCGCCCACTTCAAGGAACTCCAGGCCGTCGTCGACGCCGGCCGGCTCCACGAACTCGACGCCAAGTCGACCGTCAAGCAGGCCCTGTGGGCCCTCGCGGGCGAACTCGGCCTGGTCGGGGCGCCGACGGCCGAACCCGGCAGGCCCGGCAAGCCCGGAAAGCAGCTCGCCCGCACCGGCGACCGGGGATCGCTCGGACTGCGGCGCCGTACCGGAGGACGCTGAGCGATGCGTATCCACCGGGGCGACGACAGGGGGCAGGTGGCATTCGAGTTCCTCGGCATGGTGCCGGTCATCCTGCTCACTCTTGTGCTGCTCTGGCAGGTCGTCCTGGTGGGGTACACGTACACGCTGGCGGGGAACGCGGCGGACGAGGGGGCGCGGGCGGCGGCGGTCGGCGGCGACTGCGAGGGTGCCGCCATGCGACACCTGGACGGAGCCTGGGCGGACGGAGCCGTTCCGAGCTGCTCGGGCCCGTCCGACGGGATGGTGACGGTGACGGTGACGATCCAGGTGCCCGTCCTCGTCCCGGGCGTGGGCGGCCTCTTCCACGTCAAGGGCAAGGCGGGCGCGATCTCGGAGGAGCCCACACCATGAGCGAACAACCGGATGCGAGGACCCGCGACCGGGGCCAGGCCGCCATCGAGTACCTCGGGTTCCTGCCGATCCTGCTGCTCGTCGGCCTCGCGGGGCTTCAGCTCGGGGTCGCCGCGTACGCCGCCCAGCAGGCGGGGACGGCGGCCCGCGCGGCGGCGAGGGCCGAGAGCATGCGCGACGAGGAGGACGCACCCGATGCCCGTGCGGCGGCCTACGCGGCCGCCGACTGGGTCGCCGACGTGGAGGCCGGTCCCGTCGGGGACGCGGCCGTCGCCACCGTCACCGTACGCGTCCCCTCAGTCGTCCCCTTCTGGAACTTCGACCCCGTGAAGAAGACCGCCACCATGCCGATGTCACCGGAGCAGGAGGAGGGGCCATGAGCCTGCGCGCCCGTATCAACGCCCCTGAGGAGAAGAACGGCGCCGCCGCCCGCGAGGACGGACACCTCGTCGCCGCCTTCCGCGCCAAGCTCCTGGAGGAGATCGACCTCACCGAGATGTCCGCCCTGGCGGCCGCCGAACGGCGGGCCCGCCTGGAGCGCGTCCTCGGCCACATCATCAGCCGCGAGGGGCCGGTCCTCTCCACCGCCGAGCGCGCCCAGCTGATCCGTCGCGTCGTCGACGAGGCCCTCGGTCTCGGCGTACTCGAACCGCTCCTCGAAGACGCCTCCATCACCGAGATCATGGTCAACGGCCCCGACCAGATCTTCATCGAGCGCAACGGCCGCGTCGAACTCCTCCCGCTGCGCTTCGCCTCCCACGACCAGCTGATGCAGACCATCGAGCGGATCGTCTCCACCGTCAACCGGCGCGTCGACGAGTCGAACCCGATGGTCGACGCCCGTCTCCCGTCCGGCGAGCGCGTCAACGTCATCATCCCGCCCCTCTCCCTCACCGGGGCGACGCTCACCATCCGCCGGTTCCCCCGCGCGTACACACTCCACGAGATGATCGGCCTCGGCTCCCTCGACGAGCAGATGCTGCTCCTGCTGTCCGGGCTCGTACAGGCCAAGTTCAACCTGATCGTCTCCGGCGCCACCGGCACCGGGAAGACCACCCTCCTCAACGCCCTCTCCGGTCTCGTCCCGGACGGCGAGCGGATCATCACCATCGAGGACTCGGCGGAACTCCAGCTCCAGCAGTCCCACGTGATCCGCCTGGAGGCCCGCCCGCCCAACATCGAGGGGCGCGGGGCCATCTCCATCCGCGACCTCGTCCGCAACTCGCTCCGCATGCGCCCCGACCGGATCATCGTCGGAGAGGTCCGGGGCGGCGAGACCCTCGACATGCTCCAGGCCATGTCGACGGGCCACGACGGTTCCCTCGCCACCGTCCACGCCAACTCCGCCGAGGACGCCCTCATGCGCCTCCAGACCCTCGCCTCCATGTCCGAGGTGAAGGTGCCGTTCGAGGCGCTCCGCGACCAGATCAACAGCGCGGTCGACGTCCTCGTCCAGCTCACCCGGCACCCCGACGGCACCCGCCGCATCACCGAGATCTCCGTCCTCGCCTCCCACGGCCGCGAACGCTTCCTGCTCGCGACGGTCTGCCGCTTCCAGGCGCAGCCGCTCGCCGCCGACGGAAGGGTGTACGGACGGTTCACGTACCACCCGCTGCCCCGGCGGGTCGCCGAACGCCTCTACCTGGCGGGCCAGCCGATCCCGCAGGCCTTCGGCGTGGCCGCGACCGACGCCCACCTGGCCGTCCGGGAGGCGGAATGACGATGACCGGCGTCCAGCTCGCCATCCGAGAGGCGGAGTGATGACCGACCCCTTCTGGCTGACCACGGGCGTGACGCTGCTCGCCTGCGTCCTGGGCATCATCGGTGTCCAGCTGTACGCGAGCGGTGCCCGCCGGCACGCGGCGCTCGTCGCGCGGCTCGACGAGTCGGGCGAGCCCGAGACCGGGGGCCGCCGCAGACGCCGCTTCCGGGGCATCGACCGGCGCGTCCGGCGGACGGCCCTCGGCCGGAAGCTGGAACTGCGGATCGCGGCCACCGGCCTCGACATCACCCCCGGCGAGTTCACCGTCGGCCTCGCGGCGACCGTCGCCGTCCTGTGGGTCGTCGGACAGTCCGTACTGTCGCCGTTCTTCGGCCCGATCTGCGGACTCCTCGGCGTGTGGGTGGCGATGGGCTTCCTCGGCTGGCAGCGCCAGAAGCGCATCGAGAAGTTCATCAACCAGCTCCCCGAACTCTCCCGCATCCTGGCCAACGCCACCCAGGCCGGACTCGCCCTCCGGATGGCCCTCAGCCTGGCCGCCGACGAGCTGGAGGCCCCCGCCGGGGTCGAACTGGAGAAGGTGGCCCAGCAGCTGGCCGTCGGCACCTCCCTCGACGACGCCCTCGGGGAACTGGCCGAACGCCTCCCCTCCCGCGAACTCGTCGTCCTCGTCACCACCCTCGTCCTCGCCAACCGGGCCGGCGGCACCGTCGTCTCCTCCCTGCGGAACCTCACCGAGACCCTGGAGGAACGCAAGGAGACCCGGCGCGAGGTCCGCACCCAGCTCTCCCAGGTGAGCATGACCGCGTACTCGGTCCCCGTCATCGGAGTCGGCTCGCTTCTCCTCATCGACAACATGCAGCCCGGCGCCCTGGACCGCATGACCAGCTCGGGGATCGGACAGTTCGCCGTCGTCGCCGCGTTCGCCCTGTACGTGGTCGGCTTCGTCGCCATCCGCCGCTTCTCGAAGATCGACGTGTAGGGACTGCCCGCCGTGGACCTCCTCCTCGCCCTCCTGGCCGGCCTCGCCGTCGCCGGCATCGCCTACGGCCTGCGCCTCTACCGCGCCGACGCCCGGCTCCCCGACGACCTCAAACTCGCCCTGGAGGTCGGCGCGACCCGCACGGGCGCCGTCGACTCGGCGGTCGACCGCCTGGGAATGCGCTGGTCGCCCGCCGTCCTCCGCCTGATGGGCCCCAAACGCGTCAACACCGTCCGCCGCCGCATCGACCTCGCCGGAAACCCCGGCGGACTCACCATCGACCGGTACGGGGCACGGCGGGCGGTCTACGGCTTCCTGGGCGTCCTGGGCGGCCTCCTGATGCTGTCGCGAGGGTCGTTCCTGGTCGCGCTCCTGCTGTTCGCGTTCGGCGCGTTCTGGACGGAGGTCGGCATCTGGTCGGCGGTCCGCATCCGCAAGGACCAGATCGAACGCACACTGCCGGACTTCCTGGACGTGCTCGCCGTCGTCGTCTCGGCCGGCCTCGGCTTCCGCCAGGCGCTCGAACGCGTCGCGGAGAAGTACGAGGGCCCCTGGGCCGACGAACTCCGCATCACGCTCCGCCAGATGGACATGGGCGTCAGCCGCCGCCAGGCCTTCGACGAACTGCGCCGCCGCAACGACTCCGAACAGGTCGCCCAGTTCGTCACCGCGCTCCAGCAGGGCGAGGAACTCGGCGCGCCGATCGTCGACACGCTCATCCAGATCGCCAACGACATGCGGCGCACCGACGCCCAGAACGCCCGCCGCAAGGCGGCGAAGGCCGTCCCGAAGGCGACCATGGTCATCACGACCCTGATGGTCCCGGCGACGATGATCCTGCTCGGCGCGGGCCTCTTCCTGGGCACGGGCACCGACTTCGGTTCGGTGACGGGCGAGCGGTGACATATTCAGGGGAAAGCCCTTCGCCCGCGCAACAGGATGTGCCACAGTGCGGACTGAGTGTGAGGGAGGTGGAGCGATGGACCTGACGTCGAACCACCACCCCCACCTCATGGCCGGGCACCAGGCCAACCCGATGACCCGGGCGCACCGTGCCCGAGCGCAAGCGTCTGAACGTGGAGGGGACGACGATGAACGACGCGATGCTGAAGGCCCTGACCAAGGCCAAGCTGAACCTGACCACTTGGACGAAGCCGAGGGACCGCGGGCAGACGGCGGTGGAGTACCTGGGGATCATCGTGGTGGTGGTGGCGATCGTGGTGGCGATTACTGGAACGGACATCGGCCAGTCGATCAAAAACGCGATTTCCCAGAAGATCACCGAGCTCACCGGCGGGGGCGGCGAGTAGGTGTAGTTCGCCTGCGGACAGATGAGGGGCAGGCCTTCCCTGTCTACATCGCGGTCGTGGCTGGTCTGCTCTTCCTTGCCTTCGCCTACTTCGCTGTGGGACAAGCTGCTTCTACGCGAAACAGTGCCCAAACTGCCGCCGACGCGGCGGCTCTCGCGGCGGCCCAAGACGCCAGGGAGCAACTGCGCGAGGAATGGCTCGGAGTGATCCTCGACCCAGACCAGTGGGACGGATTCCTTGAGGGTGAGACGACGTATGTCGACCCCTCTGCGTGTGACAGTGCGGCGGACTTCGCGTCCCGCAACGGGGCTGAGCTGGTCGAACCTGGTTGTGAGCTGCTGTCCTCGGAGGACAGCGGGTTCAGAGTGACTGTGCGTACGACGGGTGGCGAGGCGAACCCTGCCAAGGCATCTGCCGAGGCGGTGATCGAGCCGCATTGCACGTTCAAGAAACAGGAGCCCTCTTCGGAGCCGCCGACTGCACCTCCGTCCCCGCCACCCTCGGGTGAGCCTGAGGAAGAGGAACCCGGCCCGATCCGCGGGCTCACCTGCGCCGGTAAGCCGTGGGACATCGATCCCGAGGATCCCAAACTCCCCGATGCAACTGAGCTGTTCACGGTCCGACTGTCCGATTGACCTGTGACGAGCAAAGGAAGAGCGGTACATGAGTGTGCGGTATGCATGGAATCGCCGAGGGGCGGTGGCACTTGTCGCTGTTGCGTCGATGGCACTCTTCGTGGTCGGCTGCGGCGCAGAGGAGAAGCCAAAGGCGGACAAGCCAGCTGCGACGACTGCCGTTCCTTCAAAGGGCGACACAGCACAAGGGTCTGAACCAGCTGAGGAGCCGTTGGAGACTCTGGCGATCGCCAAGGGGCAGAAAGGCTTGGAACTCACCATTCACTCGGCGGATCGGGACCAGGGCGGCTTCCTCACCATCAAGGGGCGTTTGAAGAACACCTCTGGATCGGCCAGCATCATTCCCGCGCAGATGAGTGGTAATGAGACCGAGGTTGTGAAGCACGGTAACTCGATGGGTGGCGCCACCCTCGTCGACTCCGTCGGCAAGAAGCGTTACTACGTCCTGAGGGACACCGACGGGCGGCCGCTGACCACCTCGGCGCTCGACAGCCTCGGCCCCGGCAAGTCCACCGCCGTCTTCATGCAATTCCCCGCACCCCCCGCCTCCACCACCGAAGTCTCCTTCCAGCTCCCCACCTTCGAACCCGCCACCCTCAAACTCTCCTGAGGCGACGCCATGACGACGACCTACCGCCGCCTCGCAGCCCTCGCCATCGCCTCCCTCGCCCTGGGGCCCCTCGCCGTGCCCACGGCTCACGCCGACGATCCGCCCGGCTCCGCCGGCAGCGCGGCACCCGCACCCGCCATCGATGCCAACGCGCCCGGGCTCATGCTTCCCGACGGTGCCACCCTCGCGCCCGCCAAGGTCCTCGACATCAAGCAGATCGTCGAGGAGGAGGGCGGGCAGCAGCGGCGGCAGGACACCAACGTGGACGTGACGTTCGCGCTGCAGGCCGAGGTGCTGTTCCCGAAGAACAGCGCCAAGCTCGGGCCCGCCGCCACCGCCCGTATCGCCGCCATCGCCGCCGAGATCGACAAGATGGGGTCCGGGCGGGTCCGGGTCTTCGGGTTCACCGACAACCTCGGGACGTACGAGCACGGGCTCAAGCTGTCGAAGCAGCGGGCCGTCGCCGTGCAGCTGGTGCTCGCGCGGAGTCTCGACCCGGGGACGGCCTTCGACATCCGCGGGTACAGCGAGGACTACCCGATCGCCGACAACGGCACCGAGGAGGGCCGGAAGAAGAACCGGCGCGTCGAGATCTCCTTCCCTCGTACCTCCTCCGCTCCCTAACCCGAGAGCGAGGCCGGCGCCGCCCGGATCGTGGCCGTCATGCGGGCCGGGCGGTGGAAGACCTCTCCGGCCGTGAAGCGCAGGATCCGGCGTACGCCCGGGCAGGCCGCCAGCGCGTTGAAGCGGGCGACGTCCCGTTCGTGGGCGCTGCGGGTGCCGTGGAAGGCGTAGCCCTCGACCTCGACCGCCAGGCCCTCCGCGCGGAAGAGGAAGTCGGGGCGGAGGATCAGCCGTCCGTCCGCCGTGCGGAGTGCCGGCTGCGATTCGGGGAACAGTCCGGCGTCCCGTATCCGCAGCCGGGCGACGCTCTCCGCCGGGGAGCCCGAGGCCGCCTCGGTCAACGGGAGCCAGGTCCGGGCGTGGGCCGCTCCCCGTCGGGGCGGGGCGAGTTCGGCGGCGAGGTCCTCGTACCGGACGAGTGGGTCCCGTCGTACGCCTCCGACCACCCGGCGCGCGAGCGCCGAGTCGGCCGTCACGACCGCTTCCTCGCGGCTGCCGCAGCGGCGTATGAGGTCTCCGGCCGTCCGTGCAGGGGTCGTCGTCCGCAGTCCGCGCCGGGTCGTGCGGTCGCGGTCGGTCAGACGGGCCGTGGTGTGCACCCGTATCCGGTCGCCGTGTGAGGAGCGGGCCGGCCGGGGCGCGGTGAACTCGAGCAGATCGACGTCCCGTCCCGCCGCTCCCAGCCGTTCGATGCGGTGCAGTTCCGCCGCCGTGCCGTGGCTGCACACCAGTTCCGGGCGCAGGAACTGCAGGGCCGTCGTCCTCACCCGCCGGTCCACCTCCTTCCCCGGGGCGGCCCACGCTCCCCGGCAGATCCACTGCCAGCCGTCCCGGCGCAGGCGTCCGGCCAGCCGGCCCGGGGGCCAGCCCGCCGCGACCGCCCAGACCGTCAGGAGGATCCCGCCCCTGGCGAGGATCGCCAACTCGTACATACGCCCAACGATCCACGGAAGAGCGACACTTCGCATCCCCTGTGGAAAACCTCCCGAAAGCGGTCGCCAGGAAAACGCAAAGAAGGGGGGACAGTTGGGCCGGGCGGGAGCATTCTGGACGGATGACGACGACGTCGAGCGGGACGCAGGGCGGGACGCCGAGCGGGATGCGGGACGGGACGCAAGGCGGGATGCGGGACGGAGGGCCGGGCGGGATGCGGGACGGAGGGCCGGGCGAGACGCCGGGTGTGCGGTTGGTCAGTGACCTCGTCACCCGGATTCCCGAGTTCCGGGACGTGTACGACAACCACGTCTTCCACCAGGGCGGTGTGCTGCCGCACGTGTTCTTCTGGGACGTCGTGCAGAACACCGTCCGTTCCTTCCTCGGCGAGGCCCCGGGCGCGGCCGACTGGCGCAGCACGCTCGCCTTCCTGGAGGAGCAGAGCTGCCGTGGGGTCCTCGGCATCGACGAGGTGATCGTGACCTCGTTCCTCGGCGACCTGCCCTCCCCGCAGGAACCGGGGCACGCCATCGTCCACCAGCTCGGTCCCGTCATGGCCGCGAAGTTCGTCCGCATAAGGCCCCTCGGCTGACCGCTCCGCCCGCCCCGGGATAATCGGGCGCATGCCCGCCCCCCGCCCCAGCCGTCTCATACAACCCAGCAGCCGCCCTCACCCCACCCTCTTCGCCGTCGGCGGGTACGCACTCACCCGCCTCATCGGCCTCGCGGTCCTCGCGATCGCCGCCGCGGCGACCGGCGAGGACGGGCTGCACCGGCTCAAGGGGCGCTGGGACTCCGTCTGGTACGTGCGGATCGCCGAGCACGGCTACGGGTACGAGGTCACGCTGCCCAACGGCGACGTCCACTCCGACCTCGCCTTCTTCCCGCTCTTCCCCGCCCTGGAGCGCGGCCTCTCGGCCGTCCTGCCCGTCGACGCCGCCACCGCCGGGCTGCTGGTCTCCTGGACGGCCGGGCTCGCCGCCGCCCTGGGTGTGTACCGGTGCGGCGCCCATGCCTTCCGTCCCGCCGTCGGGGTGGTGCTCGCCGTCCTCTGGGGCGTGTACCCGACCGCGTTCGTCCAGTCGATGGCGTACACGGAGACGCTGTTCACCGCCCTCGCCGCCTGGTCGCTGTACGCGGTCCTGCGCGGGCGCTGGATCCTGGCCGGTGTCCTGTGCGCGGTCGCCGGGCTCACCCGGCCGACGGCCGCCGCGCTGATCGCCGCCCTGGGGATCACGGCCCTCGTCATGCTCGTACGGGACCGGCGGCTGCCCCCGCGGACGGTGGCCGGAGTCCTGATCGCCCCGCTCGGCTGGCTCGGGTACGTCGTGTACGTCGGCGTCAGGGAGGGCGGTCCGACCGCCTACTTCGACGTCCAGGCGGCCTGGGGCAACGCCATCGACGGGGGCGTCGCCCTCGGCAGGTTCGTCCTCGGCCTGCCGTGGCCCGCCGCCCTCGGTCTGTGCGCGGCCCTCGCGCTGCTCGGTTGGCTGGTCGCCCTGTGCGTACGGCAGCGGCAGCCGTTGCCGCTGCTCGCCTACACGATCGGTGTCGTGTTCGTCTCGCTCGTCGGTGCCGCGTACTTCGGCTCCCGGCCGCGGCTGATGATGCCGGCGTTCGGGCTGCTGCTCCCGCCCGCCGTGGCCCTCGCGCGGCTGCGGACCCGTGCCGTCGTGCCGGTCCTCGCCGGGCTCGCGCCGGCCTCCGCCGCGTACGGGGCCTTCACCCTGCTCGGCTCGGGTCCTCCGTGACCTGTACGGAGACCCGTACCCCCGGCCGCAGCCCCCACCCGGCCATCGCTCCCGCCTCCGCCTCCAGGACGTGCCGGCCGCGCGGCCGGATCATGCCGAGCCGCCCCGGTCGCATCGTGACCACGGACAGGACCTCGAGCGATCGGTCCAGATGCGCCACGTCGATCGGGAACCGCATGCCGAAGGTGTGCACGCTGTTCGTCCGGACGATGAGCAGCGCTCCCGCGATCCCGTCCCGCCCGAGCAGTCCCCGCCGCCGCGCCCGGTACGAGGCCGCGACCTCCAGCGGCACCGTCGCGCCCGAAGCCGTCAGCGTTCCCGGGCCGTCCTTCCATTTCCCCATGTGGCAGACCGTAGCCGCCCCGCGACCCTAGGGTCTGGTCCGTGTACGTCACGCTGATCGCCCTCGCCGCCCTCTGGGGTGCCGCCGTCGGCCTGCTCGTGCCGCGTGCCGCGTACCGGCTCTCCGTGGCGTCCGAGGAACCGTGGCGGGACCGCTGTCCCGCCGGGCACGCGCTCGTGGGGCCCGCGGGCGGCTGGCTGGGCGGGCCCGGCCGGCGGGACTGTGCGACGACCGCCGCCCCGCTCACCGCGCCGCTGCTCACCGCCCTCGCGTGTGCCGCGCTCGCCGCCGCCACCGGCGGGCCCCGGCCCGAGCTGGTGGTCTGGCTGCTCGCCGCGCCCTTCGCCGTGCTCCTCGCAGGCGTCGACGCGCGCGTGCACCGGCTGCCGGACGGAGTGACGCTGCCGCTCGCCGTCGCCGTCCCGGTGCTGCTCGGCGCCGCCGAGCTCCTGCCGTACGACGCGGGGTCCTGGTCCCACGCGCTGCTCGGCGCGCTCGTCCTCGGCGGTGCCTATCTGGTGCTGTTCCTGATCAACCCGAGCGGTCTGGGTTTCGGCGACGTCAAGCTGGCGGTGCCGCTGGGCGCCGCGCTCGGCTGGTACGGCTGGGGCGTCCTGTTCGCCGGCGCGTTCGCGGGCTTCCTGCTCGGCGCGGTGTACGGCCTCGGTCTGGTCCTGCTGCGGCGGGCCGGCCGCTCCTCGGCGATCCCCTTCGGGCCCTTCATGCTCGGGGGCGGTCTCCTCGGTCTGCTCCTCGGCGCCTTCACCGCGCTTCCCTGAGACAGGCCCGCCCGAGGTCTTTCCGAGGCCTTCACGTCAACGTCGTGCCCCGCCCGGCCGGTCCCTCCTGGGAGGGACGGAACTCCGCCGCCACGCCGGGGCGCAAACCCGCCACAGCCCCCCGCACCCCTTGTCCCGACCGGGATCCGGAAGATTCGTCGAGGTTCGTACGGCGTACGTGGCGCGCAACACGACTATCGAAGGGTTATGGTGGAAACCCCCCCTCGGGCCGGTCCGTATCCCCCCCACGGACCGGCCCGTTTTTTCTTTCCGGGTCCCCTCGGAGGCGTCAGCCCCGGCCGGCCCAGATGTTCGTGCCCTGGGTGTCCACGGCGAACGAGTCGATCTCCACCAGCTCCTCGGCGGTCAGCGGCGGACCCGCCAGAGCGGCCACGTTCTCCTCCAGCTGCGCGACGCTGGACGCGCCGATCAGCGCCGAGGTCATCCGCTCGTCCCGCAGGACCCACGAAAGCGCCAGCTGCGCCAGGGACTGCCCCCGCCGCTCCGCGATGTCCGCGAGGCCGTGCAGGCGCCGCAGCACCTCGTCGGAGAGCAGGTTCGGGTCGAGGGACTTGCCCTGGGTGGCCCGCGAGCCCTCCGGGATGCCCTTCAGGTACTTGTTGGTGAGCAGCCCCTGTGCCAGCGGCACGAAGGAGATGCAGCCCATCCCGGCTTCCTCGAGGGTGTCGAGGAGGCCGTCCTCCTCGGTCCAGCGGTTGATCATCGAGTACGAGGGCTGGTGGATGAGCGCGGGGACGCCCATCGCGCGCAGGATCCGCGCGGCCTCGGCGGTCTGCTCGCTGGTGTACGAGGAGACGCCGACGTACAGGGCCTTGCCCTGCTGGACGGCGGAGGCCAGGGCCCCCATCGTCTCCTCGAGCGGGGTGTGCGGGTCGAAGCGGTGCGAGTAGAAGATGTCGACGTAGTCGAGGCCCATCCGGTTCAGGGAGGCGTCGAGCGAGGACAGCAGGTACTTGCGGGAGCCCCACTCGCCGTACGGGCCGGGGTGCATCTCGTAGCCGGCCTTCGTGGAGATGATCAGCTCGTCGCGGTACGGCGCGAAGTCCTGGGCGAAGAGCTTGCCGAAGTTCAGCTCGGCGGAGCCGGGCGGCGGCCCGTAGTTGTTCGCCAGGTCGAAGTGGGTCACGCCCAGGTCGAAGGCGCGGCGCAGGATCGCCCGCTGGGTGTCGAGGGCGCGGTCGTCGCCGAAGTTGTGCCAGAGGCCGAGCGAGACCGCCGGGAGCTTGAGGCCGCTGCGGCCCGAGCGGCGGTACTCCATGGCGTCGTAGCGGTCCGCGGCGGCGCGGTAGAAGGGGGAATCAGTCACGTATCTCTGCTTATCACGGACTTGTGACAGTCCCGGGCTGGGAGCCTGTCGCCCGCGCGCAGTAGTCTGGCGGCTTGCGGACCGCCGCTGCATGGCGGACCGCCGCTGCACAGAGGGGTAAAGAACGGTGAACCTGCGCGACCTGGTGTACGGGCTCTACGCACGCCGGGTGGAAGGCCGCCTCGACCACGCCCAGGTGCCCAAGCACATCGGGGTGATCCTCGACGGGAACCGCCGCTGGGCCAAGGCGTCCGGCGGAACCCCCGAGCAGGGACACAAGGCCGGCGCGGACAAGATCCAGGAGCTGCTCGGCTGGTGCGCCGAGACCGACGTCGAGGTCGTCACGCTCTGGATGCTCTCCACGGACAACCTGAACCGGCCCGAGGAGCAGCTCGTGCCGCTGCTCGGCATCATCGAGAACGCCGTGCGGGCGCTCGCCGCCGACGGCCGCTGGCGGGTCAACCACGTCGGGACGATGGACCTGCTGCCGTCCCGTACGCAGTCGGTGCTCAAGGAGGCCGAGCAGGCCACCCACGCCAACACGGGGATACTCGTGAACGTGGCGGTGGGCTACGGCGGCCGGCAGGAGATCGCGGACGCGGTCCGCTCGCTGCTCCTGGAGCACGCGGACCGGGGGACGAGCTTCGAGGAGCTCGCCGAGATCGTCGACGTCGAGCACATCTCGGAGCACCTGTACACGCGGGGTCAGCCGGATCCGGACCTGGTGATCCGTACCAGCGGCGAGCAGCGTCTCTCCGGGTTCATGCTGTGGCAGAGCGCCCATTCGGAGTACTACTTCTGCGAGGTGCACTGGCCGGCCTTCCGCAAGGTCGACTTCCTGCGGGCGCTGCGTGACTACGCCGCCCGGCACCGGCGTTACGGGACCTGAGGCCGGGCGCCCCCGGAGCGCCCCCGACCCGGTCGGAACCGATCACCTCGTGTTCATGAACACGACGTCATATGCCGTGGCATGGCAGCCCCTTTTCGAGGGCATATCCCTGGTGAGTGAGCGGCACGGAGACCGCCACCCGGGAGGCCCCTTGCACCAGGACGACCGTGCGGGACACGTACGGGAGAAGCGGAGGGCCGTGGTTCGGCCCGCGCATGGCGGCCTGAGCCCGGTCCCATTCCGCAGCGACACCGGTTCCGTCGCACCCCGACCTCACAGGGGTCTTCCGAGGGGGTCTGTCCTTCCGTGGTGACCAGCACGAAGCGCCGCCTTTCCGACCGGCGCACCTATGTTCTCGACACCAGCGTCCTGCTGGCCGACCCCAACGCCGTGTCCCGTTTCGAGGAGCACGAGGTGGTGCTCCCGATCGTCGTGGTGACGGAGCTGGAGGCCAAGCGGCACCATCCCGAACTCGGTTACTTCGCCCGGCAGGCCCTGCGCCTCCTGGACGACTTCCGGGTCCGGTACGGGCGTCTCGACGCCCCGCTCCCCATCGGGGACCTGGGCGGCAGCCTGCGTGTCGAACTCAACCATTCCGACCCCGGCGTACTGCCCGCCGGCTACAGGTTGGGGGACAACGACTCACGGATCCTCGCGGTCGCGCGGAACCTCCAGGCGGAGGGGTACGACGTCACGGTCGTCTCCAAGGACCTTCCGCTGCGCATCAAGGCCTCGTCGGTCGGGCTCCTCGCCGAGGAGTACCGGGCCGAGCTGGCCGTCACGGGCGCCAACGGCTGGACCGGGATGTCCGAGCTCGGGCTCTCCGGCGAGCAGGTGGACCTGCTCTACGACCAGGAGTCGCTGTACGTGCCGGAGGCCGCCGAGCTCCCGGTCCACACGGGCCTGGTGCTCCAGTCCGAGCGGGGGAAGGCGCTCGGCCGGATCACCGCCGAGGGGAACGTACGGCTTGTCCGCGGCGACCGGGAGGCCTTCGGGCTCCGCGGCCGCAGCGCCGAGCAGCGGATCGCGCTCGATCTGCTCCTCGACCCGGACGTCGGCATCCTCTCGATGGGCGGCCGGGCCGGCACCGGCAAGTCCGCGCTCGCGCTCTGCGCGGGCCTGGAGGCGGTTCTGGAGCGCCGTCAGCACCAGAAGGTGATGGTCTTCCGTCCGCTGTACGCGGTCGGCGGCCAGGAGCTCGGGTACCTGCCGGGCAGCGAGTCCGAGAAGATGAGCCCGTGGGCCCAGGCGGTCTTCGACACGCTGTCCTCGGTCGCGAGCCGTGAGGTGATCGAGGAGGTGCTCGGCCGAGGGATGCTGGAGGTCCTGCCGCTCACCCACATCCGGGGGCGTTCGCTCCACGACGCGTTCGTCATCGTGGACGAGGCCCAGTCCCTCGAGCGGAACGTCCTGTTGACCGTTCTGTCCCGTATCGGGGCGAATTCGCGGGTCGTACTGACCCACGACGTCGCCCAGCGGGACAACCTCCGGGTCGGCCGGTACGACGGAGTCGTCGCCGTGGTCGAGAAACTGAAGGGACATCCGCTCTTCGCGCACGTCACGCTCACCCGCTCGGAGCGCTCCCCGATCGCCGCGCTCGTGACGGAGATGCTGGAGGACGTTCAGATCTGATCCGATTCGTACCCTTCCGTACATGTACGGAAGTTGGCGCCGCCCGGCCGAGCGAAGGAGCTTAGCCGGGCGGCGCTCCGCTGTCCGCCCCAACTTCCAAAACTCTTGCCCCTGCCGAGGTGTGAGCTTTCACACGCAACACGGAATTGCCTTGCGGTGTCGCCGTCCGGCAAAGTCTTGCTTCCGTCAGGCCCCGCATACGGCACCCGTGCACCTTCAGGCGCACAACCCCCGCACAACTCAACAGCCGTCCGCCGTATGCCGCCCACAGCACCACGGGCCCGTGTCTTCAGTGACCCAGTACGTCGGAGACCAGCGCCAGGGGCACGATTTCGCCCGCGTGGTCACCTGTGCGGGCGATGCTGGAAGGAAACCGTGTGAGCCGGATCTCGGTCCGGGGATTCGCGGTGGCTTCGGCCACTGCGGTCACCACCGTCGGCGCCGTCGTGGGCGTAGCGTCGGGCAACGCCGTTCAGCCCTCGGACGAAAACTTCGAGGCCGCTGCGGCCGACACCACGCTGCTCGCGGACATTCCCGTGGGCGAGCAGGCCCAGGTACAGGTCTCGTCCCTCTCGGAGCAGGCCGACGTCCAGGCCGCCGCCGCGGACTCGGCCGCGAAGAAGTCCGCGGAGGAGGCCGCCCGTCTGCGCGCGGCCAAGGACGCCGAGGCGAAGAAGGAGGCGGCCGACAAGGCCGCGGCCGAGGCGAAGGCCAAGGCCGAGGAGGAGCGCAAGGCGGCGGAGGAAGAGCGCGCCAGCCGTTCCGCGGTCCGCGACGCCTCGTCCTTCTCCGCGCAGGGCTCGTACTCCATCGCCGAGGTCAAGGCGATGGCCCGCCAGATGATCCCGTCCTCGCAGTTCCAGTGCTTCAGCACCATCGTGGACCACGAGTCCAGCTGGAACTACCGTGCGGTCAACCCGTCTTCGGGTGCCTACGGTCTGATGCAGGCCCTGCCGGGCTACAAGATGAGCTCGGCCGGCTCGGACTGGCAGACCAACCCCGCCACCCAGATCAAGTGGGGCCTCAGCTACATGAACGACCGCTACGGCAGCCCGTGCGAGGCCTGGACGTTCTGGCAGGCCAACCGCTGGTACTAGTACCCGCGTGCTCAACCTCCGGGAGCCCCTCACCGTCCTACGGTGAGGGGCTCCTTGCGTGTAGGTTCGAATCCCCATGGGCACGCGGGGGAGTGAGCGGGGCGGACCCGAGCGGGGCAGAGTGGGGCGGGGGAAGAGGAAAGAGATGGCGAGAGTGCCAGGGTGGCTGGGCCGACTGGGCGAAAGCCTGAGTCGTATGGGTGAACGCCTCGAGGAGCGCCGGGCCGAGGCCGAGCGCGAGGACCCGGTCCGGTCGCCGTACGAGACCCCCGGGGAGCGTCCGGCCGGCCTGACCCCCGGCGCCCCGGCCGCGCCGGCCCGCCCCGACAGGGAACCGGAATCCGCGGCTCCGATCCCGGCGGCCGCCACCGGCGCCGCGACCGCCGAGCCGGCCCCTTCCGTCCCCGCGCCCCCCTCGTACGCACCGGCCGTCGCCGCCCGGCCCGACCCCGTCGCCGCGATCCCCTGGGGCATGCGCGTCGCGGCCGAGGCGAGCTGGCGCCTGCTGGTCTTCGCCGGGACGGTCTGGGTCCTGATGAAGGTGATCAGCTCCGTCCAGCTGGTCGTCCTCGCCTTCGTCGCCGCGCTGCTCGTCACCGCCCTGCTCCAGCCCACCGTGGCCATGCTGCGCAGGAAGGGCCTGCCCCGGGGCCTCGCCACCGCCGTCACCGCCGTCTCCGGCTTCGTCGTGATGGGCCTGGTCGGCTGGTTCGTGGTCTGGCAGGTCATGGACAACATCGACAACCTGTCCGACCAGGTCAGGAACGGCATCGAGGAACTCAAGCTCGCGCTGCTCAACAGCCCGTTCCACGTGACCGAGCAGCAGATCAACGCCATCGCGAAGAACCTCAGCGACTCCGTCGGCGCCAACGCCGAGCAGATCACCCAGGTCGGGCTCCAGGGCGTCACGGTCGTCGTGGAGACGATGACCGGCATCCTGCTCGCCATGTTCTCGACGCTCTTCCTGCTCTACGACGGGAAGAAGGTGTGGGAGTGGACGCTGAAGCTGGTCCCCGCCCAGGCCCGGCCGGGCGTCGCCGGCGCCGGCCCGCGCTCCTGGCGCACCCTCACCGCCTATGTGCGGGGCACGGTGCTCGTCGCCCTCATCGACGCCGTCTTCATCGGACTCGGGCTCTGGTTCCTCGAAGTGCCGATGGCCGTGCCGCTCGCCGTCTTCATCTTCCTGTTCGCCTTCATCCCACTGGTCGGCGCGGTGATCTCCGGCGCCCTCGCGGTCGTCGTCGCCCTCGTCACCAACGGTCTCTTCACCTCCCTCATGGTGCTCGTCGTCGTCCTCGCCGTGCAGCAGATCGAGGGCCACGTCCTCCAGCCCTTCATCCTCGGACGCGCGGTACGGGTCCACCCGCTGGCCGTCGTCCTCGCGGTCGCGGCCGGCGGTCTGACCGCCGGCATCGGCGGCGCCGTCGTCGCGGTCCCGCTGGTCGCCGTCGCCAACACCGCGGTCGGCTACCTCCGCGCGTACAGCACGGAACAGGCCTTGCGCAGCACACCGGAACCGCGCGGCGCGACCGCGTTCGAAGTGGCCCCGACCCCGGCACCGGGCGCGGCGGCCGACAAGGGGGAGAAGAGCACGTGATATCCGAGCCGGAGCTCGACGGCGGTGACGCCTTCGTCACCACCGAGGTCCTCACCGAGAGGCCGAAGCCCCGCCCGCCCCGGGCCCGCCGCCCCTGGCTGTGGGCGCTCGGCGGCGCGGTGCTGGCGTCGGCGGTGTGGGGCGGCGGGCTCTACGCGTACGGGCAGAGGGAGCAGCCGGGGCCGGACATGCGGGGATACAAGTCCGTGGAGGACCTCTGCCAGACGGCCAAGCTGGGGGCGCTCGGCACCATCCTGGGCAAGCGGTACCCCGAGAACCTGTCGGAACGGACCCACGATCCGGCGCTGGAACTGCAGCATTGCCCGCTGCTGTTCGGGTCGCCCGAGACCGGTTACTCCGGGAGCGTCACGTACACCCGGCACCTCGTGACCGATCCGGGACCCGAGTTCGACGCCCGCGCCAAGCGGTTCGACATGGAGCCGTACGCCGGGCTGGGGGAGAAGGCCTACCAGCAGACCAGCGACTTCGGAGCGGAGCTCCTGGTGCTCGACGGCCAGGTGGAGATCGAGATCTCCTTCACCTCGATGGCCAGCTGGAACGAGAACGGCGAGCCCCCGCCGGGGACCGAGCAGATCGACCTCGACGGGATCGAGATCCCGCTCGGCCAGGACATGCTTGCCCTCATGGCCGCACTGAAGAAGTAGCCGGGCCGCACGACGGAAGGGCCCCGGGGCGATGTGCCCCGGGGCCCTTCTCGTACGGCTCGTACGGTCACGCCCTACTCGGCGAGGACCGCTTCCGCGTCGAGGGTGACGCCGACCGCCTGGATCACCGCGGCGATCTTCACGGCCTCCTGGATCGTGGCGCGGTCGACACCGGCCTGGCGCAGGACCTGCTCGTGCGAGTCGAGGCACTGGCCGCAGCCGTTGATCGCGGAGACGGCCAGCGACCACAGCTCGAAGTCGACCTTCTCGACGCCCGGGTTGCCGATGACGTTCATCCGCAGACCGGCGCGCAGCGTCCCGTACTCGGGGTCCGACAGCAGGTGCCGGGTCCGGTAGAAGACGTTGTTCATCGCCATGATCGCGGCGGCGGACTTGGCGGCCTGGTACGCCTCGGGCTTCAGGTTGGCCTGGGCCTCGGGCTCCAGCTCCTTGAGGACCTTCGGCGAGCGCGAGGCGATCGCGCAGGCGAGGACGGTGCCCCAGAGCTGCTGCTGCGGCAGCTCGCTGTTGCCGATGACCGAACCGAGGTTCAGCTTCAGGTCCTTGGCGAAGTCCGGTATGGCGGACTTCAGTTCATCGAGAGCCATGTCGGATACCTCGCCCTTACTCGCCCGAGAGGAGGGCGGCGGCGTCGAGGGTGCCCTCACCCTTGTTCCAGTTGCACGGGCACAGCTCGTCGGTCTGCAGGGCGTCGAGGACCCGCAGGACCTCCTTGGGGTTACGGCCGACGGAGCCGGCGGTCACCATGGTGAACTGGATCTCGTTGTTCGGGTCCACGATGAAGACGGCACGCTGGGCGAAGCCGTCCTCGCCCTCGACGCCGCAGTCGCGCATGAGCTCGTGCTTCGAGTCGGCCAGCATCGGGAAGGGCAGGTCACGCAGGTCGGCGTGGTCCTTGCGCCAGGCGTGGTGCACGAACTCGGAGTCGCCGGAGACGCCGAGGATCTGGGCGTCGCGGTCCGCGAACTCGTCGTTCAGCTTGCCGAAGGCGGCGATCTCGGTGGGGCAGACGAAGGTGAAGTCCTTCGGCCAGAAGAACACCACGCGCCACTTGCCCTCGTAGGACTTGTGGTCGATCTGCTCGAACTCCTTGCCGCTCTCCAGCGACACGCAGGCGGTCAGGTCGTAGGCGGGGAACTTGTCACCGACAGTGAGCACGCGCTCTCCTTGCGAACAGGAAGGGTCCCTTTTGGGGTCTTCCGTGGGGGTTGGACGAGATCACAGCATGGCACGGAGTGCATTGATCAGTGAAATAGCTAGAGTGGGTCGTGTTGATCGAAGGTGGTTATCAGTGGCATCCCCGTACAGCTCCCCGCACGGCCCGACCCGGGGAAAACAACCGAGCCTCTCGCAGCTCAGGGCGTTCGCGGCGGTCGCCGAGCATCTGCACTTCCGCGACGCGGCGGCCGCCATCGGCATGAGCCAGCCCGCGCTCTCGGGCGCGGTTTCGGCACTCGAAGAGGCACTCGGTGTCCAGCTCCTCGAGCGTACGACGAGGAAGGTGCTCCTCTCGCCCGCGGGGGAACGGCTCGCGGTCCGCGCACGGGTGGTCCTCGACGCGGTCGTGGAACTGATGGAGGAGGCGGAGGCGGCCCAGGCCCCGTTCACCGGGGTGCTGCGGCTCGGCGTGATCCCGACCGTCGCCCCCTACCTGCTGCCGACGGTCCTGCGCCTGGTCCACCGGCGCTACCCGGACCTCGACCTCCAGGTCCACGAGGAGCAGACCTCCTCGCTCCTGGAGGGGCTCGCGGCCGGACGGCTCGACCTGCTGCTGCTCGCCGTACCGCTCGGCGTGCCCGGCGTCACCGAACTCCCCGTCTTCGACGAGGACTTCGTCCTGGTCACCCCGGAGGGTCACCCCCTGGCCGGGCGGGACGACATCCCGCGCGAGGCCCTCAGGGAGCAGCGGCTGCTGCTCCTCGACGAGGGGCACTGTCTGCGCGACCAGGCACTCGACATCTGCCGAGAG
This sequence comes from Streptomyces sp. NPDC058664, assembly GCF_042716635.1. Lineage (NCBI taxonomy): Bacteria > Bacillati > Actinomycetota > Actinomycetes > Kitasatosporales > Streptomycetaceae > Streptomyces > Streptomyces sp. NPDC058664. The sequence continues at coordinate 29,056 of NZ_JBHXRW010000005.1, forward strand.
GCCGGGCGCACCGACGGCGCCGAGGTCACCACCACCGCCGCGGGGCTCGCCACGCTTGTCCAGCTGGTGGCCGGCGGTCTCGGGGTGACCCTGCTGCCGCGCACCGCCGTCACGGTCGAGACCGCCCGCAACGACGCCCTGTGGACGGGGTTCTTCGCCGAACCCGCCCCGGCCCGGCGGATCGCCCTCGCGATGCGGACGGGCGCGGCCCGGCACGCCGAGTTCGAGGAACTCGCGACGGCCCTGCGCGAGGCCATGGGGGAGCTTCCGGTACGGGTACTGGGCGCGGCGGCGACGGGTTCCGAGGCGCGCCGGCTCCCTGAGGCGGCGACGGGTTCCTGAGGCTTCGACTCCCTGAGGTGCGCACGCCGTTGGGCAGCTGGCTCCTTGGTCACGTACGCCGGTGGGCGGGTGGTTCCTGAGACCCCCCGGTCCCAGGAACCACCCGCCCACCTTCTCGCACATCAGCCCGGAGAGTTACTCCGTGCGCAGCCCGTCCGCCCGCATGAGCCGCCACAGGACCGGCAGGCTCAGCAGCGTCACGGCCGCGATCAGCGCGAGCCCGGTCCCGACGACGGGCAGGAACACCCACCAGTCGCCGACCGCCTGGCCCCCCGTACCGAGCAGGACGACCCCGAGGCCGAGCCCGCCGGCCACGGCGAGGACGAGACCGAGGACGATCGGCACCGCCGTCTGCCACAGCACCGACCAGCTCAGGGTGGAGCGCCGGGTGCCGAAGGCGACGAGTGAGGACAGCAGCCGCTTGCGGTCCCTGAGCTGTTCCAGGGTCGCCACCAGGAGCGAGGCCGCCACCAGGAGCATCGTCAGGGTGGAGCCGACCAGGATGCCGGTGCGGACGCTGGAGAAGGCCGCGTCCCGCTGGGTGTCCTCCAGGGCGCGGACCCAGGTCGTCGGGTCGATGGCCGCCGCCGTGTTCCGTACGTGCTCGGCGGCGTCCGGCACGGCCGGGTCGAGCCGGACCATGACCTGCGCGTCGGGCCGGTCGAGCAGGCCGCTGTCGATCGCCGACGGGGTGGCGAGGACGCCGTACTGGTACATGCCCGTCGGGTCGGGGCGGGAGTCCACGACCCGGGCGGTGGCCGGAATGCGCCACTGCGGCAGCGGGGCGCCCTCGGGGCGCTTCGGCTCGCTCGGGTGCGGATGCGGGTCGCGCAGGGCGACCGTGGTGCCGGGCCGCGCGGTCCTGGTGACGTGGCTGTCGTCCGGGTTGCCCTGCGCGCCGTGCGCCAGGAAGACGAAGACGTCGCCGTCCGCGCAGGAGGGCAGCACGGCGAACTCCGCGAGGGAGGCGCAGTCGCCGACCCTGAGCGAGGCCATCGGGGCGAACTCCTCGCCGTCCTTGAGCGGTCCCGGCCGCCAGACGTGCGATTCGACGGTGCCGATCACCCCGCTGACGCCCTCGGTCCGCTCGACGCGCTCGATGATCCCGCGGGCCTCGGCGGCGGTCCCGGCGTCGGCGCCGATCGCGATCTGCGCGCGGGACGTGTCCTCGCCCGTGACCTGCGTGAAGTCGTTCTCCATGGCCTGGAAGAGCATCTGGAGGGCGATCGCCCCGGTCGCCGCGACGACGATGCCGCTGACGGCGCGGGCCGCGCTGCCGCTGCTCAGCTGGAGCCTGCGGACGGCGAGCTGCCAGGCCACCGGGCCCGCGTGCAGCCGCTTCACCGCCGCTTCGACCAGCCACGGCAGGAGCGTGGTGAGGCCGATCAGGGCGAGGGTGGTGCCGGCCACGACACTCACGGTGTCGATGCCGGTCTGGGTCACCTGGACGTCGCCCATGAGCGGGACGAGCAGGGCCGCGCCGGCCGCGAGGAGCAGCAGCCGCCACCAGAGCCGGCGGCGGCGCGGGGTCGAGGCCCTGAAGACCCCGAGCGGCTCGATCGCCACCCCGCGCAGCGCGAAGAGGGTGACGACGACCGAGGCGACGGGCACGACGGCGAGGACGAGCGCGGCGAGCGCGGGCATCGGTACGACGTCGGAGGGATAGGCGTTGACGTCCCAGATGGTGAAGACCCCGGCGAACTCCCGGGCCACCGCGAAGAGTCCGAGGCCGACGGCCAGGCCGAGCAGCGCGCCCGCGAGGGACTCTCCGGCCGCGATCCGCCGGGTCGTGGCGGTGTCGGCGCCGACGAGCCGGAGCGCGGCGAGCCGCCGGTCGCGCTGCTCGCCGCCGAAGCGGACGGCGGTCGCGATGAAGACGAGCACCGGGAGGAGCAGGACGACGCAGGCGACGACGACGAGGAGGATCAGGAACGCGTTCATCGGTTCCTCGGGCACCGACCAGCCGTAGCGGATGCCGCGCCCGTCGAGGTTCTCGGCGTCGAGGAAGTCGACGTGGGCGACGTACCGCAGTTCGGCCGGGCCGATGAGTCCGGCCTGCCCGATCGTGCCGACGGCCTTGTAGGGGATCCGCTTCTCGAGCAGGGCGCCCTCGGGGGAGTCGAGCAGTTCGCCGAGCGCGGGGGAGACCAGCATCTCGCCGGCCTTGGGGAACGCCGTGGCGCCGGGCGGGACCGGGGGCGCGTCGCCCTCGGGGCGCAGCAGCAGCCCGCTGATGACGTCGTCCCGGTAGGCGGTGGTGAGGCCGAGGTGGAGGAAGGAGTCGGGCCGGGGGGAGGTGACCTGTTCGCTGCCGTCGACGGCGCGGACCGACTCCCGCACCTCCCGCTGGAAGAGCATGTTCGGGAAGGAGGCGGCGAGCAGCAGCAGGGCCACGCCGAAGCCGACGCCGGTCGCGGTCAGTACGGTGCGGAGCCGGCCGGAGCGGCCGCCGGTGGTCGCGAACCGGGCGCCGAGCGCCAGGTCGCGGGCCCAGGTGCGGAGGGTCATGCCGCCCACTCCGCGTCCCGCGCGGCTCCGTCGCGTACGACGATCTCGCGGTCGGAGTACGCGGCGACCCGGGCCTCGTGGGTGACGAGGACGACGGCGGCGCCGGTGTCCCGGGAGGCGTCGGTGAGGAGCCGCATGACCCGCTCGCCGTTGAGGGAGTCGAGGGCGCCGGTCGGTTCGTCGGCGAAGATCACCCGCGGTGCGGTGACGAGCGCGCGGGCGACGGCGACGCGCTGCCCCTGGCCACCGGATATCTCGCCGGGGCGCTTGCCCGCGGTGTCGTCGACCTCCAGGCGGGCCAGCCATTCGACGGCCCTGGCCTCGGCGGCCTTCCGCTTCTCGCCGTTGAGACGGAGCGGGAGGGCCACGTTCTCCGCGCAGGTCAGCTCGGGGACGAGCTGGCCGAACTGGAAGACGAAGCCGAAGTCGGTACGGCGCAGGGAGCTGCGCGCGGTGTCGGAGAGCGCGGTGAGCTCGCGGCCGTCGTAGGTGATGGTGCCCGCGTCGGGGCGCACGATTCCGGCCAGGCAGTGCAGCAGGGTCGACTTGCCGGAGCCGGAGGGGCCCATGACGGCGACGACCTCGCCGGCCCGGAGCGAGAAGGAGGCGCCCGCCAGGGCCGGGGTGGGGCCGTAGGCCTTGTCGAGGCCGGTGGCCCGGAGAAGCGGAGCGGAGCTCATCGGCGGATCTCCTCGGCGAGCCGGTCGAGCCGGGCGGCGGTCAGTTCCAGCCAGCGCAGGTCCGCCTCCAGATGGAAGAGGGCGTGGTCGCAGATCAGCTGGTCGGCGAGGTCGCCGTCCTTCTTGCGCCGGGTGAGTTCGCGCATCAGGCGCAGGTGCTCGGCGCGCTGGGTGTCGAGCAGCTCGGCGGCGCCGCGCCCGGTGAGCAGGGCCAGGACGACCTTGGTGTAGAGCGTGGACTGGAGGTACGGCTCCGGCTTCTCGGGAGTGGTGAGCCACCGGGCGACATCGGTGACGCCGGCCTCGGTGATGGCGTACCGCTTCCGCTCCGGGCCGCCGCCCGCCTCGATGCCGTCGACGACGACGAGGCCGTTCTTCAGGAGCCGGGACATGGTCGAGTAGACCTGGCCGTAGTGCAGCGGCCGGTCGTGGCCGAACTTCTCGTCGAAGGCGCGCTTGAGGTCGTAGCCGTGGCGCGGGCCGGACTCCAGGAGTCCCAGGAGGGTGTGACCGATGGACATGCCCATCACTGTACACGGTGTGTATACGCGCGATGTATAGCGACTCGCGTCAAGGGGCGTACCAGGACTCGCGCCAAACGGAAGGCGCCCTTCACGCAACCATCCGGTCCGCCCGGGCGTCGGTTCCTCTGGGCAGGGGTGCTGATTCTCACGTCCGTAAAAGACGTGATCGGTTGTCCTTTGTCCGCATCGTCGGTTTAGCTGACTAGCTGAGCCGACCCGGCGCGGGCGGGGCACGGACCGCGCGCCGGGACACACGACGAGTGGAGCGACACGACACATGGGCCGACCGGACACGGGCAAGGCGAAGAAACGCGGTCTGCGCCGCTTCTTCTCCTGGAAGAAGCTCCTGGGCACGTTCTTCGTGTGCTGCCTGATCGCCATGGGCGCCCTGTACGTCGTCTACCTCATGGTCCCGGTGCCGACGGCCAACGCCGAGGCGACGATGCAGAGCAACATCTACAAGTACTCCAACGGCAAGATCCTCGCCCGCACCGGCGAGATCAACCGCGAGATCGTCGGCCTGGAGAAGATCCCCCAGCCGGTCCAGAAGGCGTTCGTCGCCGCGGAGAACAAGACCTTCTACAAGGACAACGGCGTCGACATCAAGGGCATCACCCGCGCCGCCTGGTCCACCGTCACCGGCAAGGGCAAGCAGGGTGGTTCGACCATCACCCAGCAGTACGTCAAGAACTTCTACCTGAGCCAGGACCAGACGGCGACGCGCAAGCTCAAGGAAATGGTCATCGCCATCAAGGTCGATGAGCAGATGAGCAAGAGCGACATCCTCGCCGGCTACATGAACACCAGCTACTACGGCCGCTCCGCCTACGGCATCCAGGCCGCCGCCCGCTCGTACTACGGCGTCGACGCCACCCGGCTCACCACCGCCCAGGGCGCCTACCTCGCCTCGCTGCTCCAGGCGCCCAACCAGTACGACTGGACCTCCGCGAGCGCCACCGGCCGCAAGCTCGTCGAGGAGCGCTGGAACTACGTCCTCGACAACATGGTCGGCGAGGGTTGGCTCCCCGCGTCCGAGCGCGCCGCCATGAAGTTCCCCGTGCCGCAGAAGCCCAAGCCGCTCCCCGGCATGGAGGGCCAGACCGGCTACATCGTCGAGGCCGCCAACCAGGAGCTGATGCGCCAGGGCGTCAGCGAGGAGGACATCAAGGCCGGCGGCTGGACCATCACCCTCAACATCGACGAGAAGAAGCAGAAGGACCTCGTCAAGGCCGTCGACGAGCAGCTGGAGTCCAAGCTCGACCGCGAGGGCGACAAGAGGGACGCCACCGTCCAGGCCGGCGCCACCTCCGTCGATCCGAAGACCGGCGCGATCGTCGCCATGTACGGCGGCGTCGGCGCCACCCAGCACTGGACGTCCAACGCGACCCGCCGCGACTACCAGCCCGCCTCCACCTTCAAGCCGATCGTCCTCGCCGCCGCGATCGACACCGGCGCGGAGACCCAGGACGGGCGGAAGATAGGTCTCGGCACCGTCTACGACGGTGACAGCCGGCGCGAGGTCGTGGGCAGCGACATCGCCTTCGCGCCGGAGAACGAGGACGACCGCAGCTACGGCCCCGTCACCGTCCAGAAGGCCACCAACAGCTCCATCAACTCGGTCTACGCCCAGATGATCGTCGACGTCGGCGAGGCCGAGACCAAGAAGACCGCCCTCGCCCTCGGCATGAAGGACGGCGCGGACTTCGGCGAGACCCCCGCCATGTCCCTCGGCACCATGGGCGCTTCCACCCTGGACATGGCCGGTGTGTACGCCACGCTCGACAACCACGGCAAGAAGGTCACCCCGACCCTCGTGAAGGCCGCCGAGCACAGGGACCGCACGGTCACCCCTACGAAGGGGATCGGCGACCAGGTCATCAGCCGCGAGGCCGCCGACACCGTCACCAAGGCCATGCAGGGAGTCGTGCAGAACGGTTCCGGCTTCCGCGCCGCCGGTGACTACGAGGCCGCCGGCAAGACCGGCACCTCCGAGAACAACCGTTCCGCCTGGTTCGTGGGCTACACCCCCGAAATCGTCACCGCCGTCGCCCTCTTCGGCGAGAAGCCCGACGGCACCCAGACCACCCTGACCGACACCATCGAGGAGGGCCGCGCCAACGGCGGCCGCAGGCCCGCCCAGATCTGGGGCGACTACACGACCCGCGCGCTGGGCGGCGGCTCCGACGCCTCCTTCGATCTGGAGACCGACGACTGGGCCCCCACGGAGCCGGACCCCGAGCCCACCCGGACGACCGAGGCGCCCGAGGAGCCGACCGAGGACCCGACCACGGCGTCCCCGGACCCGACGCCCCCGCCGACCACGACGGCCACCACGCCGCCGGAGCCGACGCGGGACCCGGTCACCACGCCGCCCACGCCCACGCGGAAGCCGACGATGACCGACGAGCCCTCTCCGCCGCCGTCGATCGAGCCGCCGGACCCGGGCGCCGAACCCGACGCCGGATCCCCCACGACCCGCTCGACACGGTAGGACCGCGGCAGGTCGCGGCAGGACTGCGGCAGGGACACGACGAAGGCCGGACCCCCCGAGGGGTCCGGCCTTCGTCACTGTCCGGTACGCGCGGCCAGGGAACGCCCGCCGGGCCGGTCGGCCGCGGGTGCACCCGGCCGCGGGCAGGTCAGCCGCGGGTGGCCAGTTCGAACCAGACCACCTTGCCGCCCGAGAGCCGGGTCGCACCCCACCGCCTCGCAAGCCGGTTCACCAGGAACAGGCCGCGCCCGCCCTCGTCGGTGTCGCGCGCCCGCCGCTGCCGGGGCAGCTGCGGAGAGTCGTCGCCGACCTCGCAGCGCAGCACGTCCGTCCGCAGCAGCCGCAGGGTCACAGGCCGCTCCGCGTACCGCACGGCGTTCGTCACGACCTCGCTGATCAGCAGCTCCACCGAGTCCGTCAGCTCCTCCAGGTCCCAGCGGGCGAGCGCCCGCCGGGCGAGCCGCCGGGCCCGCCCCGGGGCCGCGTCCTCCGGCTCCAGGAACCAGTACGCCACGTCGCTCGGCGCGATGCCGTCGAACCGGGCCGCGAGCAGCGCGATGTCGTCGTCCCGGTCACCGGGACCCAGCATGTCGAGGACGTCGTCGCAGAGCGCCTCCAGGGGCGGCGAGTGGTCAGGACCCGTGAGCTGCGCGGTCGCCGCGAGGCGCTCCCGCAGCTGCTCGATGCCGGTCCACACGTCCCGCAGCCGGGACTCGACCAGGCCGTCCGTGTAGAGCAGCAGCGTGGCACCGGCGGGCGCGTCCAGCTCGACCGCCTCGAAGTCCACCCCGCCGACCCCGATCGGCGCGCCCGGCGGCACCCGCAGCACCTCGGCGCGGCCGCCGAGGTGGAGCAGTATCGGCGGCGGATGGCCCGCGTTGGCGATGGTGATCCGGTGCGAGACCGGGTCGTACACCGCGTACATGCAGGTGGCCATCCGGTTCTCGCCGAGCCGCTGCGCCTGCTCGTCCAGATGGTGCAGGACCTCCTGCGGCGGCAGGTCGAGGCCCGCCAGGGTCTGCGCGGTGGTGCGCAGCTGGCCCATGATCGCCGCCGAGGTCATGGAGTGGCCCATGACGTCGCCGACGACCAGCGCGACCCGGCTGCCGGGCAGCGGGATCGCGTCGTACCAGTCACCGCCCACCCGGGCCGTCTCGGCGGCCGGCAGATAGCGCGAGGCCAGCTTGACCCCCGTCGGCTGCGGCAGCGAGTCCGGCAGCATCGTCCGCTGGAGCTCGTCCGCGATGTACGCCTCACGCCCGTAGAGCACGGCCTTGTCGATGCCGAGCGCGGTGTGCGTGGCCAACTGCGCCGCGACCAGAAGGTCGTTCGGCTCGAAACCGGCCCGCTCGGGACGGCGCAGGAAGACGGCCGCGCCGATCACCCGGCGCCGGCCGCGCAGCGGGGCGAGGACCGCCCGCAGCCCGCCGGGCAGCGGGTGCTCGGGGCCGAGCAGCTCCCTCAGCGCGGTCTTGGCGGCCGCGGAGTCGCCGAACACCGGCCGCACCCCGCGCAGTACCTCGGCGAGCGCACCACCGGACCGCACCTCGCAGAGCTCGGCCGCGGGCGTCGGGTCGGGATCGGGTACGAGGACGAGCTCCTCGCCCTCCAGATCGCTTAACCGGAGCCGGTCGGTGCGGCGGAGCCGTAGCACGAACGGCGCGACCGGGCGCTCGTCGCCCACCGGCAGCGGGTCGCGCAGATAGACCAGGATCTCGTCGGAGAAGGTCGGCACGGTGGCCCGGCACAGGCCGAGCACGATCTCGTCCAGGTCGATGCCGCGCGCGATGCGCCGGGTCGCCGCCCCGACGAACCGCAGCCGCTCGCCCTCGCGGCGCGCGGCGGTGTCCCCGCCCCGGGTGCCGCCGGGGTGCTGCGCGGACACCGCGACCGCGACGGTGCCGGGGACGCCGGCGGGGTGAGGTGCCGTCGGCACGCCGCCGGCCGGTGGCGTGTCCGTGCCGGGGGTCGCCGGCCCGCCCGCCTGGGCGGGCAGGTCGGAGGGCAGGCCGGCCGCCGCCTCCTGGCGAGGGCGCGCGCGTTCCTGCGGCCGGGCAGCCAGGGGCTGCCGGCCTTCGTGGGAGGTGGGATGCTCCGTCACGCGTGGGATTCCGTCCGTCCGGGCCGGTGGTGCGATGCACTCGCTCTTCTCGCCGATGCCGCGCCTTCGGCGGGGATAAACCCCTTGTGTACGGCGGATGTGGAGGCCCCGCGAGTCGCGGCAACGGCGGGGGTGGGAACACCCGGGCAGACGTCCGGCACTGCTCTCCCCCTCGTGGATGACTTCTGGTCAGTTCCTGCGCTGTGCTCGGTCTTCGACGTGCCGTCCGATCCGTCCGACGTGCCGTCCCGCCCTTCTGACGTGCCGTTCGATCCGCCTCTGCCGTGCGGAGGACGATCCTACGTTTGAACCCCGGGGGCGCATCAAGGGTCTCACGGTGCCGTGTGCGCCGGAGTGCGGTCCCAGTCGGCGGGCAGCCGCGGAACCCGCCAGGACGGATCGGGCCGCCAGTCCTCCCAGCCGTCCGCGAACGGCGCCCCCCACGCCCTGATCCGCTCCACCGCAAGCCGGCCCGCCTCGCGCACCCGCGCGGCCTGTGCCGGGCTCATCAGACCGGACCGCTGGGCCTGCGCGAACTCGTCCTCGTCCCGCCACAGCCAGCTGCGGTCGGGGTAGACGGAGATGTCGAGGAAGTGGTCCTCGGAGTCGACGCCGCCGGACCACCGGACCCGCGGCTCCTCCAGGTTCACGTACCAGCTGCGGAAGCGCCAGCCGCGCTCCCAGAACAGCCACACCGACCACGGGTCGCCGGGCCGCGCCAGCTTCAGCACCCCGCTGCCGGACCACCGCGCGCGCTCCGTGGTGCGCGCGGCGGTGTAGCGGGTGGCGAGCGGCTCCTCGTGCACGGGCGTGCCGTCGGCGAGCACGGGGCGGACGCACTCCGTGCCGGGCGCCATCCAGACGGCGAGCAGCTCGGGGGTGTCCCGCACGACCGTCACCGGCCGGCAGATGTGCACCGCTCCGGTGCCGTTGCCGCGGTAGCGCCAGAGGATGTGCTCCCCCGGCGCCCAGTGCTGAGAGCCGTCCGATCCTGTCATGCGCAGATCTTAGGGGCGCGCTCCCGCGTTCGCTGCGGTACGGATCACGAAGGGGCCGTCTCCGGCCGGTCGGCCGTACGGGGAGGCCCCGGACCTACGGACGGGTCATCCGCAGCACGTCGAGCGCCTCGTCCAGCTGCTCGACCGTGAGGTCGCCGCGCTCCACGTACCCGGACTCGATGACCACCTCGCGGATGGTCTTCCGCTCGGCGAGGGACCTCTTCGCGACCTTGGCGGCCTCCTCGTAGCCGATGTACTTGTTCAGCGGGGTGACCACGGACGGCGAGGACTCGGCGTACTCCCGGGCCCGTTCGACGTTGGCGGTGATCCCGTCCACCGTGCGGTCGGCGAGCAGCCGGGAGGCGTTGGCGAGCAGTCGTACCGACTCCAGGAGGTTCTTCGCCATCACCGGCAGCATGACGTTGAGCTCGAAGTTCCCGGCCGCGCCCGCCACCGCCACCGTGGTGTCGTTTCCGGTCACCTGCGCGGCGACCATGAGGACCGCCTCGGGGATCACCGGATTGACCTTGCCCGGCATGATCGACGAGCCGGGCTGGAGGTCGGGGAGGTTGATCTCCGCGAGGCCCGTGCGGGGTCCGCTGGACATCCAGCGCAGATCGTTGGCGATCTTGGTGAGGGAGACGGCGACCGTACGGAGCTGCCCGGACGTCTCCACCAGGGCGTCGCGGGCGCCCTGTGCCTCGAAGTGGTCGCGGGCCTCGGTCAGCGGCAGGCCGGTCGCGCGGGCGACCTCCGCGATGACGGCCGCCGAGAAGCCGGCCGGCGTGTTGATGCCGGTGCCCACCGCCGTACCGCCGAGGGGGAGTTCGGCGAGCCGGGGGAGTGCGGCCCGCAGCCGCTCGACGCCGTACCTGACCTGGGCCGCGTAGCCGCCGAACTCCTGGCCGAGGGTGACCGGGGTGGCGTCCATCAGATGCGTACGGCCCGACTTCACGACCGTCGCGAATTCGGCCGATTTTCGCTCAAGGGACGCGGCCAGATGGTCGAGGGCGGGGATCAGGTCGCGGGTGACGGCTCCGGTGGCCGCGATGTGGATGGAGGAGGGGAAGACGTCGTTGGAGGACTGCGAGGCGTTCACATGGTCGTTGGGGTGGACCTCGCGGCCCTCGGGGAGCCGCTCGGTGGCGAGGGTGGCGAGCACCTCGTTGGTGTTCATGTTGGACGAGGTGCCGGAGCCGGTCTGGAAGACGTCCACCGGGAAGTGCTCGTCCCAACGTCCCTCGGCGACCTCCGCGGCCGCCGCGGCGATGGCCTCCGCGCGGTCCCGGTCGATCACCCCGAGGTCCGCGTTGACCTGGGCGGCGGCGGCCTTGATCCGGGCCAGGGCCTCGATGTGGGCGCGCTCCAGGCGCTGGCCCGAGACGGGGAAGTTCTCCACCGCCCGCTGGGTCTGGGCCCGCCACTTGGCGTGTGCGGGCACCCGCACCTCGCCCATGGAGTCGTGTTCGGTCCGGTAGCCCTCTGCGTCGTTCATCTTCCCAGCCTTCCGCACGGTGCTCCTCGGGGAGAACCCCGAAGTTCTTCGGGGGGCGAACCCCGAACCCCCCGAAAAAGATGAGCACTTGTCTTGTTCGATGTATTCCCAACACGCGTACCGGCCAGTAAAAACCGTGGGTAACCCCACTTCCAGGAGGCGCAATGAGGCGCACCAGGTACAGACTCCGCTGGCCCATCGCCGTCGTCGCCGCGGCCGCCGCCGCGCTCGGCACGATGACCGCCGCCGCTCCCGCCGGAGCCGCCGGCACCGGCACCGCGGCGGTGACCGCTTCCGTACCCCTTCCGCCCGAGCTCGAGGCGATCCGGGCGGCCGAGGCCACCAGGATCTACGGCAGCCCCGAGGAACGCCCGCTCGCCCAGCGCAGGACCGGCCTGATCTCGCTCGGCGACAGCGAGATCTCCGGCGAGGGCGTCGGCACCTACGAGCCCCCCACCAACGGCCCCACCAACTGGTGCCACCGCTCGCCCGACGCCGCCATCCACCGCACCGGGATCCCCGCGGACCTCACCTTCAACGTCTCGTGCTCCGGCGCGTACACCGGCAACATCCGGATCGGCGGCTCGAAGCAGTACGCCGACGAGCTCGTCCAGAGCGACAGCCTCGCCGTCAAGGCCCGCAACACCCGCATCAAGATGGTCCTGCTCGTCGCCGGAGCCAACGACGACCTGCAGTTCGGCCCCGTCATGACCGACTGCGTCACCCGCTACCTGCTCCTCCAGGGCGCCTGCGAGCCGAAGTACGCCCCCGGCTGGCAGGCCCGCGTCGACGCCCTCGTCCCCAAGGTCGAGCAGACCGTGCGCGACCTCAGGACCGTCATGCGCGACGCCGGATACACCGACGGCGACTACAAGCTCGTCCTCATGGGTTACCCCAGCCCCATCGGCCCCGACTTCCACGACAACCCGAACTTCCCCGGCAAGCTGAGCTGCGGCGGACTCGGCTACGACTCCGACACCGTCTGGGGCCGCAACACCGCCGTCCCCGCCTTCGAACGCGGGATGCGCGCGGCCGCCGCCTCCACCGGAGCCGTCTACCTCGACAACTCGCGGCTCTTCCACGGCCACGAGGTCTGCATGGAGGACCCCTGGGCCCGCGGCCTCTACATCGACCTCTCCAAGCCCGGCACCCCGGACGAGAACTCGGTGCGGCAGTCCTTCCACCCGAACGCGCGCGGGCACGCCGCCTTCGCGTCCTGCCTCACCCAGATCTACAACGCCGGTACCCGTGAAGCCAGTTGCGCCGACGTGAACTCCACGGGGAAGCCGACCCTCTTCCCGCTCGCCTGGGACGACGCGTACAAGCCGCTGAAGAACGCGGCGACCGGCAACTGCCTCGACGTGGACAGCGCCCAGAGCGCCAACGGCACCCGGGTGTTCGGCTGGGACTGCCACGGCGGCCGCAACCAGGTCTGGTGGCACGACTCCGCCCGGCAGACCGTCCACACCGGGCTGACCCAGGACCGCTGCCTCGACGTGCCGGGCGGCTCGTACGCGGCGGGCACGGCGATCCTCGTCTGGAACTGCCACGGCGGCGCCAACCAGAAGTTCGTCCGTGACGGCGCCACGATCCGGCCCGCCGCCGCGACCGCCCTCTGCCTCACCCAGAGCGCGGCGAAGCAGCAGATCCGGCTCCAGAGCTGCGACGGCTCGGCGAACCAGAAGTTCGCGTAACTCCCGTCACGGCGGGGAGGAACCGTGGCCCCCGTCCGGCACACGGACGGGGGCCACGGGGCTTTGCTTCGCGTACGGGTGCGGCTTCAGAGCACCTTGAGCGTCGTACGGGCCAGCTCGTACGCCGGGAGCATCGCCCGGTGCTCATCGGTGTCGAACCCGCCGAGGTGCACGATCGCCGTCCCCTTGGGGGTCGCGACGGCGAAGGCCCGCTGCTCCTTCGGCTCCTCCGTCAGCTTGCTCACGACCGTGTACGTCACCTCCGTGACGGGCAGCGTGCCGGCCACGGTCTCCTTGTAGACGGCCTTCGAGTCGCTCTCCTCACCCTTCACGAAGCCTTCGAGGGCGGCCCTGGCGGGCCCCTTCCCGGCCGCCGTCCACACCCGCAGGAAACCGAGGTGCCCGGCCGCGTCGGCGTTCACCTCGCAGCGGATGAAGGCGGGACCCTGGCGGGTCAGCTCGACGAACTCCGGGTTCTCCGGGTTCTCGACCGCCTTCGGCTCCCACCGCTCCGCGAGCGCGAACGAGACGGGCAGCACGCAGGCCGTCCCCGGCCCGCCGACGGTCGTCCCCGCCGCCGCGACCGCCGGTGCCTTCGTGGCCACCGGTGCGGTCGTGGCCGGCGCCGCCGAAGGCCGCGGACCCTGTGACACCCCGGGCAGCGGCTCGGGACCGCCGCAGCCGGTCAGCAGCAGCCCCGCCGCCAGCGCGGCGGTGAGCGGGGCCGGGGTCCGTATCGGGTGTCTCATGCGCGTCAGCGTAGCTCCGGGCCGGGGCCGCGCCGGACGGGCGGAGCAGCGGCGGGCGCCGGACAATGTGAAGCGGGTGGGACGCCCCAGGGGGGAACTCCCGATCACAGGAGGCAGGACATGTTCCGCAGCTTCAGGAGGATCGGCGCCCTCGGCGCCTGCACGGTCGCGGCCGTCGCCTTCAGCGCCGTCGCCCCGGTGTCCGCCGCTCCCCAGGCCGTGGACCTCGAGTTCACCCTCTACGCCAAGGAGGTCCCGGGCGAGCAGCCGGACGAGAGCCCTTCGGCGCCCAAGGTCGGGGACTCCTTCGCCTTCGCCGACGACCTGTTCAGGACCAAGGGCGGCGAGAAGGTCGGCCGGGACGGCGTGACCTGCACCGTGGCGCGCGCCGGGAACCCGAGCGACCTGCAGTGCGTGGGCACGTTCGTGCTGACCGGCGGCCCTGGTGGGCAGATCGCCGGCCAGACGCTCCTCTCGGTCAACCCGTCGGACCAGTCGCCCGCCGCGTTCGACATCGCCGTCACCGGCGGAACGGGCGACTTCAAGGACGTGCGCGGCACCATCCGCTCGACCCCGGACGGGGACTACTCACGCCTTGACTTCCGCCTCACCCGTTAGGCGAGCCCGTCAGGCGAGCCCGTCAGGAGAGCTTGCCGCCGTAGTCCGGCAGCTTGAAGGTGCGCTCGGCGTGGCCGCCGACCAGGTCGGTGGTGTTGTTGCCGATGTTCGCGATGATCGTGTAGCCCTTGGCCTCGATCTCGGCGCGCTTCGCCGTCTTGTACGCGCCGACCTCGGCGAACAGGTCCGGCAGGGAGCGCACGTACAGACCGTCGACCGGATAGCCGGCCTGCTTCAGGTTCCAGTCCGTGAGGGAGTGGAGGATGCCGGGCCGTGCGGTGACGAAGAAGACGTCCACCCCGCGCGCGTGGGCGTCGCGGACGAGGCCGCGCACGTCCGCGATGGCCGGGGTCGGCAGCTCCCAGAAGGGGTGGAAGTCCGTCTCCAGGGAGCTGTTGTCGATGTCGAGGACGATCGCCTGCTTCTCCCGGCCGGCGTCCTCGGAGCGCCGCTCGACGTACGGGCGGGCCTCGGCGACCACGGCGGCCACGTCACGGCGCCAGGTCGCGTAGTCGACGTCCTTGACGGCGGCGGTCGACGTGACGTGGGTGTCCGGGTCGGCCGCGGAGGCGGCGGGCGCGGGGCCGACGAGGAGGAAGGCGGTGAGGGCGAGCGCGCCTGTGGTTCCGGCGGCGGCGCGCCTGCGGAGGGGGGTGGAGGGCATGGGGGGCTCCCGAGTGGTCGACCGGCTCAGTGGTTGACATGCTCGCGACCCATACTGGCCAGTAGGCGTCGGAAGGGCTACCAGTCGGTAGCGACTTTCTGAGCGGAGAGCGACGAAGCCCCCGTCCTCAGGAACTCACCCGGGGACGAGGGCTTCGCGAGAGCGGAAGGGAATCAGCCGAGGCCGGGACCCCGCACCGGGATGTGCGTGAACGTCGGCTCGGGGGCCGGGTTCTGGAAGAAGTCGTTGCCCTTGTCGTCGACGACGATGAACGCCGGGAAGTCCTCGACCTCGATCTTCCAGACCGCCTCCATGCCGAGTTCCTCGTACTCGACGACCTCGACCTTCTTGATGCAGTCCTGCGCGAGACGGGCCGCCGGGCCGCCGATCGAGCCCAGGTAGAAGCCGCCGTGCGAGCCGCAGGCGTCCGTGACCTGCTTCGAGCGGTTGCCCTTGGCCAGCATGATCTTCGAGCCGCCCGCCGCCTGGAACTGCTCCACGTACGAGTCCATCCGGCCCGCCGTGGTCGGACCGAAGGAACCGGAGGCGTACCCCTCGGGGGTCTTCGCGGGGCCCGCGTAGTACACCGGGTGGTCCTTCAGGTACTGCGGCATCCCCTCGCCCGCGTCCAGGCGCTCCTTGATCTTGGCGTGCGCGATGTCGCGCGCCACGACCAGCGGACCGCTGAGGGACAGCCGGGTCTTCACCGGGTACTTGGTCAGCTCGGCGAGGATGTCGTCCATCGGCTGGTTGAGGTCGATCTTCACGACCTCGCCCGCCTCCAGGTGCGCGTCCTCGGTCTCCGGGAGGAAGCGCGCCGGGTCCGTTTCCAGCTGCTCCAGGAAGACGCCCTCGGCGGTGATCTTCGCGACGGCCTGGCGGTCGGCGGAGCAGGAGACGGCGATGGCGACGGGCAGCGAGGCGCCGTGGCGGGGCAGCCGGACGACGCGGACGTCGTGGCAGAAGTACTTGCCGCCGAACTGCGCGCCGATGCCGATCCTCTGCGTCAGCTCGAAGACCTTCTCCTCCAGCTCCTTGTCGCGGAAGCCGTGGCCGGTCTCGGCCGAGCCCTCGGTGGGCAGCTCGTCCAGGTAGTGCGCGGAGGCGTACTTCGCCGTCTTGAGCGCGAACTCGGCAGAGGTGCCGCCGACGACGATCGCCAGGTGGTACGGCGGGCAGGCCGCCGTGCCGAGCGAACGGATCTTCTCCTCCAGGAACTTCATCATGGAGGCCTCGTTCAGGACCGCCTTGGTCTCCTGGTAGAGGAAGGACTTGTTGGCGGAGCCGCCGCCCTTGGCCATGAAGAGGAACTTGTACGCGCCGCCGTCCGTCGCGTACAGCTCGATCTGCGCGGGCAGGTTCGAGCCGGTGTTCTTCTCCTCCCACATGGTGACCGGGGCCATCTGCGAGTACCGCAGGTTGAGCTTGGTGTACGCGTCGTAGACGCCCTTCGACAGGGCCTCCTCGTCGCGGCCCGAGGTCAGCACGTTCTGGCCGCGCTTGCCCATGACGATCGCCGTGCCCGTGTCCTGGCACATGGGGAGGACGCCGGCGGCGGCGATGTTGGCGTTCTTGAGGAGGTCGAGCGCCACGAACTTGTCGTTGCCCGAGGCCTCCGGGTCGTCGATGATCCGCCGCAGCTGCGCCAGGTGGGCCGGGCGCAGGAAGTGCTGGATGTCGTGGATCGCCTCGGCGGCCAGCTTGCGCAGCGCCTCCGGCTCGACCTTGAGGAACGTACGGCCGTCGGCCTCGAAGGTGGAGACACCTTCGGAGGTCACCAGGCGGTAGGGCGTGGTGTCCTCTCCCAGGGGGAGCAGATCGGAGTACGCAAACTCTGGCATGGGGGCCATTCCTCACTCGGCAAGACGGCGCACCGCCTCCATTGGCGGTGCGCCTTCCAGCGTAGAACGCGGCCCGTGCGCCGGTCCTGTGAGGTAAGGCTCACTTGGTGCCGGGACCACGCCGGAGTGTCGTGTTTCCGCCTCGCGCGGCCGCGAAGCGTCGCGCGGTTGTGAACCGCCGTGCGGCCGTGAACCGTCGTGTGCCGTCGAGCCGTCGTGCGGCCGTGAACCCTCGCGGAGCCGTGAACCGCCGTACCCTCGCGAGGCCGTGAACCGCTTCGTACCGCCGGAATCCTCGCCTCCGTCGGTCCGTCCGGGTCGTCGTCCACAGGTCGCGGCCCCGCCCCCTGGTCGCGATCTATCGCGTTTCGCTAGGCTGGCTTCGTGGACCTCGAAAAGCAGCCCGAACCCGCGCCCGAAAAGCAGCCGCAGCGGCCGGCCGCTCCCGCCGAGACCGGCTTCGCCGACCCGCGGGGCTCGTTGCGAGCCTCGGACGCGGACCGGGACCGGATCGCGGACATCCTGAGGGACGCCCTCGCCGAGGGGCGGCTCGATCCCGAGGAGCACTCGGACCGCATCGACGCGGTCTACCGTGCCAAGACGGTGGGCGAGCTGGAGCCCATCGTCCGTGACCTGCCGTCGGCGCGGACCCGTCAGGAGCCCGAGCCGGCCTACGCGTACGGGCCGGACGACTCCGAAGGCGCCGCCGACAGCCTCGTCGCGATCTTCTCCAGCACCACCCGCAAGGGCCGCTGGCGGGTGGGTCGCCGGACGAACGCCTTCGCGCTCTTCGGGAACATCGAGATCGACCTGACCGAGGCGATCTTCGCCCAGCGGCTCACCACCATCAACGCCACCTCCATCTTCGGCAACGTGGAGGTGCGGGTGCCGGAGAACATCAGCCTGCGCGGCAGCGGCAGCGGGGTCTTCGGCAACTTCGAGGTCGTCACCCTGGAAGGCGCCGACCCGCAGGCCCCGGTCGTCGTCATCAACGGCTACTCGGTCTTCGGGAACGTCGAGGCCAGACCCAAGCGCGGCAAGTGGATCACCGACCTCCAGGGCAAGCTCCGCAAGCACCTCGGTCACTGACCCCACGGCGGTCGGTCACTGACTCCACGGCGGCTCGGCGGGTGACCGGAATTCGCCCCCGGGTATCCGCAGAGCGGAACGGCACGGCACGCAGTGCATAGGCGCGCGCACAGCGGGTAGGGCTGCTGCATCGCCGCTCGCTCGCGAAGCCGTCGTCAGGAGTAGACCGTGCTGCAACCGCCGCATCAGCCCCTCCAGGTCGCCGCCGTCCCCCCTCAGCGCGTCCCTGCCCGGGAGGACGAGGCCGGTCCTTGGCACGCGGAGGCGGTGTGCCGCCGGGACGAGGCCGGGCTCTTCTTCGCCCCGTCCAAGGAGCCGACCGCCGCGCGCCTCGCGCGTGAGGCGGCGGCCAAGCGGGTCTGCGGACGCTGTCCCGTCATGGTCGAGTGCCGGGAGCACGCGCTGCTCCAGCCCGAGCCGTACGGGGTGTGGGGCGGGCTCACGGCCGCGGAGCGCCGTGTCGCCCTGGCCCGGCGCCGACGCCGTGAGGTGGAGCTGAGGAAGGCGTCCGCGACCGAGCGGATCGCCCAGGCGGGCTGACGGAAGCGGCCACCGTCGTCGTCCGAAGGGTGGCTCGGCAGAAGCGCAGGAGCGGGAGTACGGACACCTCCGTCGTCCCGTACGGGAAGGGGCGCCCCCACCGCACATGGGGGCGCCCCTCTTCGTACCCGTCGGCCCGGCCTTCGGCCCGCCGGGGCCGGGTTCGACTCAGTTCGCGCGATCGAAGTCGATCTTGCTGTACGCGCGCAGCTTCGAGAGCCGGTGCGTGGAGTCGATCTGGCGGATCGTGCCGGACTTCGAGCGCATGACGAGCGACTGCGTGGTCGCCGTCTCGGCGCGGTAGCGGACCCCGCGCAGCAGCTCCCCGTCGGTGATGCCGGTCGCGACGAAGAACACGTTGTCGCCGGCGACCAGGTCGTTCGTGGAGAGGACCCGGTCCAGGTCGTGACCGGCGTCGATCGCCTTCTGCCGCTCGGCCTCGTCCTTCGGCCACAGCTTGCCCTGGATCACGCCGCCGAGGCACTTGATGGCGCAGGCGGAGATGATGCCCTCGGGGGTGCCGCCGACGCCCATGAGCATGTCGACGCCGGTGCCCTCGCGGACGGCCATGATCGAACCGGCGACGTCGCCGTCCGAGATGAACTTGATCCGGGCGCCGGTCTCGCGGATCTCCTTGACGATGCCCTCGTGGCGGGGGCGGTCCAGGATGACGACCGTGATGTCCTCCGGCGAGGAGTTCTTCGCCTTGGCGACCCGGCGGATGTTGACCGAGACGGGGGCGTTGATGTCGACGAAGTCGGCGGCCTCGGGGCCGGTGACCAGCTTGTCCATGTAGAAGACCGCGGACGGGTCGAACATGGAGCCGCGGTCGGCGGCGGCCAGGACGGCGATCGCGTTCGGCATGCCCTTGGCGTTGAGCGTGGTGCCGTCGATCGGGTCGACGGCGATGTCGACCTCGGCGCCGGTGCCGTCGCCGACCCGCTCGCCGTTGAAGAGCATGGGGGCTTCGTCCTTCTCGCCCTCGCCGATGACGACCACGCCGTTCATCGAGACGGTGGAGATCAGGGTCCGCATGGCGTTGACCGCCGCGCCGTCCGCGCCGATCTTGTCACCGCGGCCGACCCAGCGGCCGGCCGCCATGGCGGCGGCCTCGGTGACGCGGACCAGCTCGAGGGCGAGGTTGCGGTCGGGGGCTTCCGGGGAGACGACAAGCTCGGGCGGCAGATGGTTCTCGGTCATCGGAACGCACCTTTCTGTACGGCGACGGCCGGATAAAAGAGGGTGCTGCGACTCTATCGGTAGGTCGACAGAATGAGCAGAGGGGCCCACGTATGAGCAGCCGACCCTGATGCGACCATGGGGGCGTGGCAGGTATGCGAGGCAGGCAGACGGTACGCGGGATGTTCCAGTCCCTCGGGGTGATCTTGGTCGCCGCGGGAGTGATGTATCTCTTCATCCCGCACGACGAGAGCGCCGACCCGGTGAAGGCGAAGGACTACCGGGTCGAGCTCCTGACGGCTCAGCGGGCGGCGCCGTATCCGGTGCTGGCCCCCGAGGGCCTCGGCGAGGGATGGAAGGCGACGGTCGTCTCGTACAAGCGTGACAACGCCGACGCCTGGCAGCTCGGTTTCCTCTCCCCGGACACGCAGTACGTGGCGATCCACCAGTCGACGGCGAAGCCGGGCACGTACGTCCCGGACGTCACCCACCGGGCGAAGAACACCGGGAAGACCCAGACGGTGGCCGGTCAGGTCTGGCAGCGCTGGGAGGGGCCGAAGTACGACGCGCTCGTCCGTGTGGACGGCGGGGCGACGACGGTGGTGACCGGCACGGCCTCCTTCGAGCGGCTGGCCGAGATGGCGGGCTCGCTCCGGTCGAAGAAGGTCTGAGGGCTTCGAGGGGCACCGGGCTTCGAGAGGCGTACGGGAAGGGCCCCGCACTCGTGGAGTGCGGGGCCCTTCCCGTATTCGTCTACACGTCAGACGGTGGTGACGACGTCCTCGTAGGCCAGGCGCGGGGAGCGCGGGAACCAGGCGTTCTCACCCGGCTTGCCGATGTTGACGACCATCAGCGGGGTGTGGTCGTCGTCGAGGAACTCCTTCTGGAGGCCGGCGAGGTCCACACCGGTCATCGGGCCCGCGGCCAGGCCGGCGGCGCGGACGCCCACGATGAAGTACGCGGCCTGGAGGGCGGCGTTCAGGAGCGCGGCGCCCTCGCGGACCGGGCGCTCGGAGAAGAACACGTCCTTGGCCTGCGGGAAGTGCGGCAGCAGGGACGGGAGCTCCTCGTGGAACTCGTTGTCGGCGGAGAGGATCGCGACGAGCGGGGCCGAGGCGGTCTTGGCCTGGTTGCCCTCGGCCATGTGCTTGACCAGGCGCTCGCGGGCCTCGGGGGAGCGGACCAGGGTGATGCGCAGCGGGGTCAGGTTGAAGGCGGTGGGGCCGTACTTCACCAGGTCGTAGATCGCCTGGACCTGCTCGTCGGTCACCGGCTCGTCGGTGAACGTGTTGGCGGTGCGGGCCTCGCGGAAGAGGAGATCCTGAGCGGTGGGGTCAAGGGCGAGAGACATGCTGCGTACCTTCCGGACTGCAAAGGGGAGTCGCTCGTGTGCGGCTCAAGCGATGTCTCGACAGTACGCCCAGGATTGATGAAACTTCAACTAATCCATCCGGATAGTGATCCGTTTCACTCCGGAGTCTACGACGGACCGCCCCCTGGATGCGACAGGGGGCTACTCGTCCCCGTCCCCGTCCTCCGCCTCCGCCGTCTCGGCCGCGCGCTCCGCCGCCAGAGAGGCGTCCAGCCGGGCCCGCGCCCCTTCGAGGCGGCGACGGCAGACCTTCGCCAGCTCCTCGCCGCGCTCCCAGAGGGCCAGGGAGTCCTCCAGGGAGGTCCCGCCCGCCTCGAGCCGCCGGACGACCTCGATCAGCTCGTCCCGCGCCTGCTCGTACCCGAGCGCCGCCTCTTCCGTACTCGTACCCGTGCTCGTTCCCGCTGCCATGTGCCGCTCCACCCTCCGTATCCGGTTCTCTCTGGATGTTCTCTACGTCCTCGGCGCCCTCCGTGACGCCGCTCAGGCGGTATCGCCCACGCGCCGCACCGCGAACTCGCCCTCCGCCACCCGGGCCCGCAGCTCCTCGCCCTCCGCGGCCTCCTCCGGGGAGCGGACCACCGTGCCGTCCGCGCGCTGGAGCACCGCGTACCCCCGCTCGAGCGTCGCGGCGGGCGACAGCGCGCGGACCCGCGCCCGCGTGTGCGACAGCTCGGAGTCCGCCCGGTCCAGGAGGTGCCCGAGGACGCGCCGGCTCCGGGCGAGCAGCGCGGCCACCTCGTCCGCCCGGACCTCGACCATGCGCTGCGGACGCTCCAGGACGGGCCGCGCGAGCGCCTGCGCGAGGCCGCGCTCCTCCCGGTCGAGGAGTCCCCGCACCGTCCGCAGGGCCCGGTCCCGCAGCCCGCGTACCCGCTCCAGCTCCTCGCCGACGTCCGGTACGACCCTCTTGGCCGCGTCCGTCGGCGTCGAGGCGCGCAGGTCGGCCACCAGGTCGAGGAGGGGAGAGTCCGGTTCGTGCCCGATCGCCGAGACCACCGGCGTACGGCAGTCGGCGACGGTCCGGACGAGCTGCTCGTCCGAGAACGGCAGCAGGTCCTCGACGCTGCCGCCGCCCCGGGCGACGATGATCACGTCCACGTCCTCGTGCGCGTCGAGCTCCTTGACCGCCTGGACGACCTGTGGAACCGCCTTCACGCCCTGCACCGCCACGTTCCGCACCTCGAAGGCGACGGCGGGCCAGCGGCGCCGCGCGTTCTCCAGGACGTCGCGCTCCGCCGCCGAGGCGCGGCCGCAGACGAGCCCGATCCGGTGCGGCAGGAACGGCAGCGGCTTCTTCCGGTCGAGGGCGAAGAGCCCCTCGGCCGCCAGACTCCGCTTCAGCTGTTCCAACCGGGCGAGCAGCTCGCCGATCCCGACCGGCTTGATCTCCACCGCCCGCAGCGAGAGCTGCCCGCGCGGCGCGTACCACTCGGGCTTGGCGTGCACGACGACCCGGGCGCCCTCCGCCACGATGTCCGCGACGGCGTCGAACACCTGGCGGTAGCAGGTGACGCCGATGGAGACGTCGTGCGAGGGATCCCGCAGCGTCAGGAAGACGACCCCGGCGCCGGGGCGCCGCGACAGCTGCGTGATCTGCCCCTCGACCCAGATCGCCCCGAGCCGGTCGATCCAGCCCCCGATCAGCCGGGAGACCTCACCGACGGGAAGCGGTGCTTCGGCGGACGTAGTCAGACCCATGGACCGAGCGTAACCGCGCGGTACGACAACGTCAGCGCCCCGCCGGGGTCCGCGCCGCCCCCTGGACGGCCAGGACCACCAGGCCCACCCCCAGCCACACCACGCCCACCACCTGCGCCTCAGGCGAGGCCTCCACGATGACCGCGATCAGGATCACCGCCCCGACGACCGGAAGGACGACGTGCTTCAGCCAGTGCGGCGGACCCTCGGCCCGCCGTACCGCGAACCAGCCCACCACGCTCGCGTGCAGCAGGACGAAGGCCGTCAGCGCGCCGACGTCGACCACCGACACCAGGTGGTCGAGGCCGTCGTCCCGGCGGGCCGCCCACACCGCCGCGATCATCGTCACCGTCGCCGCCACGAGCAGCGCCACCCGCGGCACGCCCCCGTCCGTCCGGGAGAGCACGTGCGGCAGGCGCCGGTCGCGGCCCATCGCGAACAGCAGCCGGCCACCGGCCGCCTGCCCCGCGAGCGCCGCGAAGGCCGCGCCGATCGCCTTGGACACGGCCACGAGGTCGTGCAGCCAGCCGCCGACCGACGCGTCCACGGCGTCGTAGAAGGCCGACCCCTGCTTGCCCGGGTCCGCCGCGAGCTCGGCCGAGGAGACCGGTTCGAGGAGCGCGACCAGCCAGGACTGCGCAATGAAGAGGACGCCCGCCAGGGCCAGGCAGAACAGCACCGCCCGCGCCACCTTCGCCGAGCCTCCGGTGACCTCCTCCGCGAAGGAGGCGATGGCGTCGAAGCCCAGGTAGGAGAGGACGGCCACCGACACCGCGCCCACCACCGCGGCCAGCGAGAACGAGACGTCGCCGGTGAGCGGCGACCACCAGTCGCGCCGTGCCCCGTCCCGTACGAGCACCACCACGGCCGAGACGACGAAGACGAGGAGGACGACGATCTCCATCGCGAGCACCGCGAAGCCGACCCGGGCCGCCGCCCGTACGCCCCACAGGTTGAGCAGGGTGGTGACCACGACGGCGATCCCGGTCCACACCCACCGGTCCACCTCCGGGACCAGCGCCTCCATCGCGATGCCCGCGAAGAGGTAGGCGACGGCCGGGATCAGCAGGTAGTCGAGCATCGCCATCCAGCCGGCGATGAATCCCGGCCCTTCCCCGAGCCCCTTGCGGGCGTACGTGAAGACGGAACCGGCCTGCGGAGCGACCCGCACCATCTGCGCGTAGCTGAACGCGGTGAACGCCATGGCGACGGTGGCCACGACGTACACGAGTGCGACCGCGCCGCCGGACTTGGCGTCGAGCGTGCCGAAGACGCCGACGGGCGCCATCGGCGCGATGAAGAGCAGACCGTAGACGACCAGGTCACGGAAGCCGAGACTCCGTCGAAGTCCCGTGTGCTCCCCGCGCTCCGCCACCTGCGATTCCTCGGACATGGCCACAGTTTCGGCCACGGTGCCGATCAAACCGCTCACCGACGCGGCCTTACGATGGGACGCATGACTGCAACGCCCGCGCCGACGCCCGAGTCCGCCCCCGCGACGAACCGTCCGAAGCGTGTCCTGCTCGCCGCCCCCCGCGGCTACTGCGCGGGCGTGGACCGTGCCGTGATCGCCGTGGAGAAGGCCCTGGAGCAGTACGGGGCACCGATCTACGTCCGGCACGAGATCGTCCACAACAAGTACGTCGTGCAGACCCTGGAGCGGAAGGGCGCCATCTTCGTCGACCAGGCGACCGAGGTGCCGCCGGGCAACATCGTGATGTTCTCCGCCCACGGCGTCGCCCCCGCCGTCCACGAGGAGGCGCGCGAGGGCCGCCTCAAGACCATCGACGCCACCTGCCCGCTGGTCACCAAGGTCCACAAGGAAGCCGTCCGCTTCGCCAACGAGGACTTCGACATCCTCCTCATCGGCCACGAGGGCCACGAGGAGGTCATCGGCACCTCCGGCGAGGCCCCCGACCACATCCAGCTGGTCGACGGCCCCGACGACGTCGCCAAGATCGAGGTCCGCGACCCGTCCCGGGTCGTCTGGCTCTCCCAGACCACGCTCTCGGTCGACGAGACGATGGAGACGGTCGACGCGCTGAAGGAGAAGTTCCCGCAGCTGATCTCCCCGCCGTCCGACGACATCTGCTACGCCACGCAGAACCGCCAGATCGCCATCAAGGAGCTCGCCGGCCAGGCCGACCTTGTGATCGTCGTCGGCTCGAAGAACTCCTCGAACTCGATCCGGATGGTCGAGGTCGCCAAGCAGGCCGGCGTCCCCGCCGCGTACCTGGTCGACTTCGCGAGCGAGATCGACGAGGCCTGGCTGGAGGGCGTGACCAGCGTCGGCCTCTCCTCCGGCGCCTCCGTCCCGGACATCCTCGTGCAGGAGGTCCTGGAATGGCTCTCCGAGCGGGGGTACGCGGACGTCGAGATCGTCAAGACGGCCGACGAGTCGCTCACCTTCTCGCTGCCCAAGGAGCTCCGCAACAAGGACCTGCGGGCCGAGGCGGCGAAGCTCCTCGCGGCGGGGCCGGTCAAGGAGTAACACCGCGCCCCAGCCCTTACGGTGGGGTCCATGAACGTCTTCGGAGTGGACATCGGCGGCTCGGGCATCAAGGGTGCCCCCGTGGACCTGGAGCGCGGCGCGCTCACCGAGGAGCGCCACAAGGTGCTGACCCCGCAGCCCGCCAAACCCGACGGTGTGGCGGGCTGCGTCGCGGAGGTCGTGGCGCACTTCGGCTGGACCGGACCGGTGGGGGTCACCTTCCCCGGGGTGGTCACGGGCTCGACGATCCGTACGGCCGCGAACGTCGACAGGTCATGGATCGGCGTCGACGCGGGCACCCTCCTGAGCGACCGCCTCGGCGGCCTCCCGGTGACCGTCCTGAACGACGCCGACGCGGCCGGGATCGCGGAGATGACCTTCGGTGCCGGCCGGGGCCGCAAGGGCACCGTGATCATGCTGACCCTCGGCACGGGCATCGGCTCGGCCCTCTTCGTCGACGGCCGCCTCGTCCCCAACACGGAACTGGGTCACCTGGAACTCAAGGGTCACGACGCGGAGACCAGGGCGTCGACGAAGGCCAAGGAGGACGAGGACCTCAGCTGGGAGCACTGGGCGACGCGCCGCGTACAGAAGTACCTCGCGCACGTCGAGATGCTGTTCTCGCCGGAGCTGTTCATCATCGGCGGAGGGGTGAGCCGGAAGGCGGACAAGTTCCTTCCGCTGATCGAGGGCGTCCGCGCGGAGATCGTCCCGGCGGAACTCCAGAACAACGCGGGCATCGTGGGGGCGGGGATGGCGGCGGCGAGGGCGTGAGAGCGGGGGGGACGGCGAGCGCGTCCGGCCGCGTGATCAGGCCACGGGGCGGCGGCGCGGGGTGGCCCTGCCCCTCCCGCCGGAAGCCTCTCCGGCCGCGGAGGAGGCACCGGCGCCCGGTCCGCCGGTCGGTCCGGCAGTCGGTCCGCCGGTCGTGCGGGCGGCCGCCTGCCGCCGGCCCATCTCCCGCACCTTCCGTACGCTCGCGATCAGCCCGGCGACGAGGGTGCCGCCGTACAGCCAGCCGGCGTGCACGGCGAGGGCGGTCACGACCGCCATCGCCTGGCCGCCGAGGCCGCCCGTGCCGCCCGCGATGGGGACGACGCCGACGGCGAAGGCGATGGGCACGCCGATCGGGGCGGTGACGAGGTCGGCGGTACGGACCCACAGTGCGGTCAGGGCGCTGACCGGCAGGAACAGCAGCCCGTAGACGACGGGAGAGCCGTCGAGGAGCAGCCGGTCGAGGAAGCCGAGCACCAGCATGACGGCGGAGGCGAAGAGCCCGGCGCCGAGGCCGGTGAGCCGGGGCGAGGGAAGCCGCCGGAGGGCGAGGACGACCGGAGGCACGGGCCGGCCGGCCGTCCGTCCGGCGGCCGGCCCCGTCGCCCCGGCGCGCTCGACGCGGGCACCGCCGGGACCCCGCCGGGCCCTGCCGGTCACGCGGTACACGGTCGCACCCTCCACGGGCGTGACGGGCGGCGCGACGGGCGGTGCGGCGGGCGGCGCGACGGGGGTTTGCGGCCGTCGGCGGCCTTGCGGCTGACTTGTCCTGTGCTGCTCCACCCCACCAACGTAGGTCGGGAGGGGGCGGGAACCGGGTCCGGGACACGCCCTTTGGGTGACCTTGCCCCCGAGAACGACCGAAGGTCGGCGTCACTGGCCGGTTCGGCCCGCCCGTAAACTGGGAGATCGGCCCCCCGTCCACACTTCAGGAAGTCGCCACCGTGTCGCTCACGATCGGAATCGTCGGTCTGCCGAATGTCGGCAAGTCGACCCTGTTCAACGCCCTGACCAAGAACGACGTGCTGGCGGCCAACTACCCGTTCGCCACGATCGAGCCCAACGTCGGCGTCGTCGGCGTCCCCGACGCCCGCCTCACCAAGCTCGCGGAGATCTTCAACTCCCAGCGCGTCCTCCCGGCGACGGTCGACTTCGTCGACATCGCGGGCATCGTGCGCGGCGCGAGCGAGGGAGAGGGCCTCGGCAACAAGTTCCTCGCGAACATCCGCGAGTCGGACGCGATCTGCCAGGTCATCCGCGCCTTCAAGGACGAGAACGTCGTCCACGTCGACGGCAAGGTCTCGCCGAAGGACGACATCGAGACGATCAACACGGAGCTGATCCTCGCGGACCTCCAGACGATCGAGAAGGTCCTGCCGCGCCTCCAGAAGGAGATGCGGATCAAGAAGGACACGGCGCCCAAGGTCGCGGCGGTCGAGGCCGCCCAGGCGATCCTGGAGAAGGGCGACACGCTCTTCTCGCAGGGCATCGTGCAGGGCTCGGAGAAGGCGGAGCTGCTCCACGACCTGCACCTGCTCACCACGAAGCCGTTCCTCTACGTGTTCAACGTGGACGAGGACGAGCTGACGGACGACGCCTTCAAGGCGGAGCAGAGCGCGCTGGTCGCCCCGGCGGAGGCGATCTTCCTCAACGCGAAGCTGGAGCAGGACCTCGCCGAGCTGGACGAGGAGGACGCCATGGAGCTCCTCCAGTCCGTCGGCGCCGACGAGCCCGGCCTGGCCACCCTCGCCCGCGTCGGCTTCGCCACCCTCGGCCTCCAGACCTACCTGACGGCCGGCCCCAAGGAATCCCGCGCCTGGACGATCAAGCAGGGCGCGACGGCCCCCGAGGCGGCCGGTGTCATCCACACCGACTTCCAGAAGGGCTTCATCAAGGCCGAGGTCATCTCCTTCGCCGACCTCGTGGAAACGGGCTCGGTGGCCGACGCCCGCGCGGCCGGCAAGGCCCGCATGGAGGGCAAGGAGTACGTCATGCAGGACGGCGACGTGGTGGAGTTCCGCTTCAACGTGTAGCGGGTGACGTGCAACCGCCTGGCTGACCTGGCGGACATCCAGGTCGGAAAGGGTCCGACTCCTCCGGGTCGGGCCCTTGTTTTTCGTCCCGGACCGGGGCGCGTCATCGTGGTCGGGCCACGGTCAGGCACGAGGCGACGAAATCCTCGACAACGGGGTTGTCGTCGGCGGCCGGGGGGCGGGCCACGGCGACGGTGCAGGGGGCGACGCCCGTGACGGGGCGCTGGGTGATGCCGGGGCGGGGGTAGTAACGGGCGGCCGACGATGGGGCGAGTGCGATGCCGTAGCCGTTGGCGATGGCGTTCAGCCAGTCGTCCGGGTGGCGCGCTTCGGCGCCGATGCGGGGCGGGTGGCCCTCGCGCGCGTCGGTCGCCAGCCACCAGTCGCGCCATTCGCCGGCCTCCGGCGGGGCGGCGACGAACGGCTCGTCCCAGAGCTCCCGGAAGGCGATCGACGCCCGGTCCGTCAGCCGGTGACCGGACGGCAGCAGCACGCAGCGAGGCTCGGTGAACAGCTCGGACACCCGCCAGCGTTCCTGGCCGGGGAAGGGCAGGTACAGCAGCGCGGCATCGACGTCGCCGTCGGCCAGCCCCGCCGTCGGCTCGGACCACACGCCCTGCCGCAGCTCCACCCGCCAGCCCGGTCGGCGGTCGCCGAAGGCCGCGATGATCCCGGGGGTCGCCTCGTTGGCCCCGCTGCCCATGATGCCGACCCGCAGAACCCGCTCCGCCCGGCTCGCGGCGTCCCTGGTCTCCCGTACCGCCTCGTGGAGTGCGCCGAGCAGGGCCGGCACACGATCGGCCAGTGCCCGACCCGGCCCGGTGAGGGTCATGCCGGCCCGGGAGCGGACGAAGAGCCGCACGCCCAGTTTCGTCTCCAGCTGCTTGATCTGCTTGGTCAGGGACGGTTGTGCCACGAACAGGCGTTCCGCGGCACGGGTGAGGTTGCCCTCGTCGGCCACGGTGGCGAAGTAGCGCAGCAGCCGGGTGTCCACATCCATGCCGTCAGGCTATGGATGCGGGTATTGGACCGCCACTGCGGGGGCCCGCGAGGGTGGAGGCGAGCCGGAAAGGACCCCCCCCCATGTACCCCGCGTATCTCATCCTGACCCTGCTGACCGCCACCGCGACGGGAGTCGGCGCCTACATGGACTTCACCCGACACCCCATGATCGTCGCCATCGCGGAGCGGCTCCAGGTGCCGGTGTCCTGGATGTACGCACTCGGCGCCTGTCTGGGCGCGGCCTCGCTGGGCCTGCTGGCCGGCCTGGTCGTACGGCCCTTCGGAGTCGCGGCGGCGGCCGGCCTGGTCCTGTACTTCGTCGGCGCGGTGATCACCCACCTGCGGGTGCGCGACCACCGGCTGGGCAGCGCCCTGCTGTTCCTGGTCCTGTCCGCGGCCACGCTCGCCACGGCCGTGACCGCGTCATGAGCATGCGGAGGGGCGGCACCGCCGGGCTTCCGGGAGAGGCGCGTGGCGTTCGGCGGGACGGGTGGGCGGCGGGCATAATTCCAGCCGAATCTTCGTGGTGGAGGGGTGAGGTCGTGAAGCTTGCCGAGGCGCTGGTGTTGCGGGCGGATGCCGCTCGGCGGGTGGAGCAGTTGCGGTCGCGGGTGGTCGGTAGTGCCCGGTACCAGGAGGGGGAGGAGCCGGCCGAGGACGCGGGTGCCCTGCTGGCCGAGGCCGGGGAGGTGCTCGGGGAGCTGGAGGGGCTGATCCGGCGGATCAACAGGACCAACGCCCGGGCCGTCGTCGAGGGCGGCGGGACGCTCACCGACGCGCTGGCCCGGCGGGACGTGCTGCGCCTGCGGCACTCCGTCGTCTCGGCGGCGGCCGACGCGGCCGCCGGACGGGACCAGTACGGGACGGTGCGGCAGCTGCGGTCCGAGCTGAAGATGCTGTCGGCGCTGCCGGTGGCGCGGCTCCGGGCCCAGGCCGACGTACTGGCCCGGGAGCTCCGTGAGGTCGACGTGCTGATCCAGCGGTCGAACTGGGAGGTCGATCTGCTGGACTGAGCCGGTTGCCCGGCGTGGAGCAGGTAGTCGTCCCGGAGGCGTGCACAAGCCGTGGACCGGCGGTCAATCCGGTCCTTCCTGGCGCGTGGAGAGCAGCGCGGGGGTTCGATTCCCCTTTTACACAGCCGCTCAGCACAGCGCACAGGTGACCGTGCACAGCGCACAGTTCATCACCATGTGCAGATTCGGACGACGAGGGCGGGATCGGGGATCTCCACGCACGGTCGACCCCTCCACCCCACGTATCCTCGACTGCTGGGGAAACGGGGGAGTGGGATCGCGGAGGTGTAATCAGGTGGAGTTCCGGCTGCTCGGCTCCGTCGCGCTGGTGACGGAGGACGGAGACGTAGCCCTGGGGCCCGCCAAGCGGTCCAGTCTCCTGGCCATGCTCCTGTTGCGACCCAACAGCGCGGTCAACGTCGGCCAGTTGATCGACGCCCTCTGGGAGGAGGAGCCGCCCACCCACGCCAAGACCGTGCTCCAGGGGCACGTCTCGCGGCTGCGGGCGCTGCTCGCCGAGCACGGGGCGGACGCGTACGGCGTCGAGCTGGCCACCCATGGTTCGGCGTACGTGCTGCGGATGCCCGAGTCGCTGGTGGACGTCCACCGCTTCGAGGAGCTCGTGGGGCTCGCCCAGGTGCAGCGGCAGCCCGCCGACGCGGTGCGGATGCTGCGGGAAGCGCTCTCGTACTGGCAGGGGCCCGCCCTCACCGGAACCGTGCACAGCCGTCCCCTCGAGGCGGCGGCCGGCGGCCTCGAAGAGCTGAGGCTCGCCTCGGTGGAGGCGCTTGCGGAGGCGTACGGGGAACTCGGCGAGCACGGCCGGGCCGCGGCCGTGCTCAGGACCGAGGCCGTCGCGCACCCGCTGCGGGAGTCCCTCGCGGCCGCGCTGATGCTGGCGCTCGGCCGTTCGGGGCGCCAGTCGGACGCGATCGACTGGTACCACAGGACCCGGCGGCTGCTCGCCGAGGAGCTGGGCGTCGATCCCGGCGAGACGCTCGGCGAGGCGTACGCGACGCTGCTCCGCTCCGCCGGGCCCGTCGTGCCCGTACCCCGCCCCGTCGCCCCGACCGAGGCCCCGGCGCCGGAGGTCCCCACGCCCGAGGGGCTGCCGCGGGCGCCGCGCGGGTTCACCGGCCGCGGCACCGAACTCGCCGCGCTCGACCGGGCCGTCGCCGACGGGGAGGGGCCCGTCTGTCTCGTCACCGGTCCGGCCGGCGTCGGCAAGACGGCCTTCGCCGTGCACTGGGCGTACGAGCGGCGCGCCGACTTCCCCGACGGGCGGCTCTTCGCCGACCTGCGCGGTTTCAGCGACACCCCGGCGCCCGAGACCGCCGCCGTCCTGCGCGAGTTCCTCCTTGCGCTCGGCGTGCCGCCGCAGCGGATCCCGGAGGCCGTGGAGGCGCGCGGCGCGCTGTTCCGTTCGCTGACCGGCGGCCGCCGACTGCTCGTCGTCCTCGACAACGCCCGCTCCTCCGAGCAGGTCCGGCCGCTGCTGCCCGGCGGCGACCACTGCACGACGCTCGTCACCAGCCGCGACCGGCTCGGCGGCCTCATCGCCTCTGACGCGGCCCGGCCGGTGCCGCTCGGACACCTTCCCCCTGCCGATTCGGCGGCCCTGCTCACCACCGTCCTCGGCGAGTCGCGGGTCGCCGCCGAGCCGGGTGCCGTGGCCCGGCTCGCCGGGCTCTGCGACGGCCTGCCGCTGGCGCTGCGCGTCACGGCGGCCCGGCTCGCCGAACGGCCGGGGTGGACGCTCGGCGCGATGGTCGGTGAACTCGCCGACGAGCAGGGCAGGCTGATGCTGCTCGACATCGAGGACCGGGGCGTCTCCGCCGCTCTGCGGCTCACCGTGCAGCAGCTGCCCGAGTCGGCGGCCCGGCTGTTCCGCGCGATCGGCCTGCACACCGGATCCGACCTCGACCGGTTCGCTGCGGGCGCGCTCGCCGGGACGTCTCCCGTACAGGCCTCCGCCGACCTGGACCGGCTCGCCGCCGCGCATCTGCTCACCGAGGCCGTCCCCGGCCGCTGGACACCGCACGACCTGGTACGGCTCTACGCCCGCCATCTCGCCCCGGAGGCCGACCCCGAGGGCCTGCCGCGCCTCCTCGACCACTACCTCTACACGGGCCTCGCGGCCGATGCCGCCGCCGAACCGGGCTCCCAGCCCTGCTACTCGCTGCCCGCCGACGCCCGGCGGCCCGCCGCGACGCGGGAGTTCGAGGACCGGACGGCGGCCCTCGACTGGTACGTGGCGGAACGCCCGGCCCTGGAGGGCGCGGTGGCCGCCGCGGCGGCCCTCGGCCTGCACGACCGGGCCTGGCGGCTCGCCCTGGTGCAGTGGCCGCTGATGCTCATGCGGATCGGGGACGGCTGGACGCCGCTCCTGGAGGCGGGGCTCGCCTCGGCCGAGTACGTGGGCGATCTCGACGCGCAGTCGCGGGCGCGGGCGCTGCTCGGCTGGATCCTGCACGAGGAGGGCCGGGACGCCGAGGCGCTCGTCCACCTGGAGAAGGCACCCGGCCTGGCCGCGCGGGCGGGCGACACGATCAGCGAGGCCATCGCCTACGTCAACTACGCCGCCGTCCTGGACGCCACCGGGGAACACGAGCGGGCCGGACTGCTCATGGTCCACGCGGTCTCGCTCGCCGACCGCACGGGCCACCCCTCCACGCAGGCGCTGACCCTCCAGCACCTGGCGGGGCACTGTCTGAAGGCGGAGGACTACGAGGCGGCGCTCGCCCACACCCTTCGCGCCGGGGAACTCGTCGCCCCCGACGCGGTGGTCGTCCGGGCGCAGCTGCAGATCGTCAGGGGCGAGGCGCTGGCCGGCTCCGGCCGCCTTGAGGAGGCGGCTGACCAGCTGGAACGCGCGATCGTCGCGTCCGAAGCGGCCGGTTTCCCGGAGGGTTCGGCGCGGGCGGCGGCCCGGCTCTCGCGCCTGTCAGCGGATCGTTAGCGGTACGCAAGCGGGACGGCAGCGCGGGGCGGGAGTCTGGTGTGAGCACGGAGTACGTGCATCGACCAACCGCGTTCCAGCGTTTCACGGGGGAGTACCACCATGCGTATCCAGAAGACCACCGTCCTGACCGTCGCCGCCGTCGCCGCCCTCTCACTGGGGCTGACCGCCTGCGGCGGCGCCGACGGCACCGGTGCGAAGGACGCGGGGAGCGCGAGCTCCTCGCAGCCGGCCGGCGGGACCGCGACCGGCGGAGCCACCGACAGCGCCGCCGCCGACGGCTCCGCGGAGGGGACCGCGGCCAAGGGCGGCTCGGGATCCACCGGCGGTTCGACCGGCGGCTCCACCACGGGTTCGGCGTCCGGCGGCAGCGGCACGGGCGGGTCCACGGGCGGGTCCACCGGGTCGGCGGACGGGGCGACGGCCGGCGGCGCCACCGGCGGCGGCGGGTCCTCCGCCGAGGCGCCCGCCTGTGCCTACGGCGACATCAAGGTCACGGCGGCGAAGGCCGACGAGGTCCCGACCGAGCACATCGTCCTCACCGCCACCAACGTCTCCGGCCGGTCCTGCACCCTGCTGAAGTACCCGCTGATCGCCTTCGGCCCGATCCAGACCGCCAAGGACGTCCCGGCCGTCGCGAAGAGCGAGCCGGCCGCCCCGATCGTCGTGAAGCCGGGCGCGCCCGCGTACGCCAACGTGCGGGTCTCGCTCGGCGGCGTCCACGAGGACAACAAGGTCGTGAAGGAGTTCCAGGTGAACCTCTTCGCCGCCGACGGCCCGGCCGAGGGCAGCATCGTCGTCAAGGCCCCGGCGGGCGGCCTGGCGGTCGACGAGGCCGTCGCGAAGACGGGCTACTGGACGTACGAGC
This sequence comes from Streptomyces sp. NPDC058664, assembly GCF_042716635.1. Lineage (NCBI taxonomy): Bacteria > Bacillati > Actinomycetota > Actinomycetes > Kitasatosporales > Streptomycetaceae > Streptomyces > Streptomyces sp. NPDC058664. Next base: position 62,782 of record NZ_JBHXRW010000005.1, read on the forward strand.
TCCGCAACGGGGCCGACGAGTTCTGATCCGTACACGGGGTGCGGGGGCGGGGGCTCCGTACAGAGGGCGTGAGGGCGCGGGGCGGACTTCGGTGGCCGAGTCCCCATCCTTCACTGCCGCCTGATTGACTGTCAGGGCGGCAGACCGATGACGAGACGGAGTTCCCCATGTCCTACCCCGAGCCCCGCTACCACGGCGAGACGGGCGAGATCAGCGCCTCCTTCCGGCCTGCCGGAGCACCCGCCGACCTCACCGCGGAGAACGGCACCGAGACGCACTACCTGGCCACCACCGCCTCCACGGGCGGCGAGTTCGGGCTCTACCGCGTCGACATGACCCCGAAGGCGGGCGGGCCCGCCACCCACTTCCACCGGGGGATCTCGGAGACGTTCTTCGTCCTCGACGGGACCCTCCGGCTCTACGACGGGGACCGCTGGGTCGACGCGACCAAGGGCGACTTCCTGTACGTGCCCACCGGCGGCCTGCACGCCTTCCGCAACGACTCCGACGAGCCGACCTCGTTCCTGATCCTCTTCGCACCGGGGGCGCCCCGCGAGGAGTACTTCGAGAAGGTGTCGACCGTCGCGACGATGACGGACGAGGAGCGCACCGCCTTCTTCGTGAAGCACGACACCTACTGGACGGACTGAGGGCCGTGCGGTGCGGGGGCCAGGCCCGTCTTCGCCCCCGCGCCGCACAGCGGCACCACGGTGAGGCCGGGGCGCGGCGGCGCCTCCTGGACCGCCGCCCAGCAGGCCACGCCGGTGGACTCGACGAAGAGGCCGCGGCGGGCCAGGTCCCGCTGGGCCGCGCGGATCCGGTCCTCGGTCACCGTCAGGAACGTGCCGCCGGTCGCGCGTACCGCCCGCAGGATCTGGCGGGCGCGGGGCGGCGCCGGGATCGCGATGCCCTCGGCGAGGGTGGGCCGGGCGGGGACCGGCGCGCCGAGTTCCTCCGCGCCCGCGTGGAAGGCCGCGGCCAGCGGGGACACGGCCTCCGCCTGGACGGCGACGAGCGCGGGCCGGGTGCCGGTGAGCCCGTGGCGGTGGAGTTCGTCGAGGGCGAGGGCGGCGCCGAGGAGCAGGGTGCCGTTGCCGACGGGGACGACGATTGTGTCGGGGAGCCGGCCGCCGAGCTCCTCCCAGAGCTCGTACACGTAGGTCTTGGTGCCGTGCAGGAAGTACGGGTTGTACACGTGCGAGGCGTAGAAGGTGCCGGGCTCGTCGGCGGCCGCCCGTGCCGCGCGGGCCGTCGCCTCGCGGTCGCCCGGCACCTCGACGACCCGGGCCCCGTGCGCCCGGATCTGCTCCAGTTTCTTCGGTGACGTGCCCAGGGGTGCGTACACGAGGCAGTCGAGTCCGGCCCGCGCGCCGTACGCGGCGACGGCGGTGCCCGCGTTCCCGCTGCTGTCGGCGACGACCCGGTCGAGGCGGCCGGTCCGCGCGAGGCGGAGGGCGTGGGCGGCGAGCATCACCGCGCCACGGTCCTTGAAGGAGAGCGTCGGCATGAGGAAGTCGAGCTTGGCCGAAACCGATGCCGGACCTGGTGCCGGATCCGGTCCGGTGAGGGGTACGAGCGGCGTGCGGCCCTCCCCCAGCGTCACCTCCGGCGCGCACGGCATCGGCGGCAGTGCCTCCTCGTAACGCCACAATGAATTTCCACGTGACGCGAGTGACGGGAGGGAAACCGGCGCACTCGCGAACTTCAGGTCCCAGGGGCCGCGGCACCGCGGACAACACCAGGTGAGCGCGTCCGTGGGCGACTGGATCCGGCACCGGGGGCACACGTAGGCGGTCATGATCTCCAGCATGTCAGCCGTGTGGCGCGGTTGTTGCGGGGGCGGCACGACTCTTGTGGGATTCCTATGGATCCGCCAATCTTTCGCTCGGCAGCCGGATGTTCGAGACGGCGCGGAGCCTCGCGTCGCCTTGTCATGCTCCTGTCATACCCCCACAGCAGCGCACCACCAATGAGGAGGACCCCTCACATGTCAGTGATGCGTGACTCACGTCGCCGAGTCGCCACCGCCGCGGCCATAGCCGTCGCCGCCCTCGCCCTCGGCTCCCTCTCCACCCTCCCGGCCGTCGCCTCACCGGCCGCCCCGGAGGGCGTCATCGAGAACGCCGGAGCCGAAGGCACCATCGCGGGAAGCTACATCGTCACCCTCGAGGAGTCGGCGCCGGCCGAGACCGCGGAGGGCCGGGCGGTCGCCGCCGAGTACGGCGCGAAGATCAAGAAGACGTACACCTCGGCGCTCAACGGCTACAGCGTCGAACTCTCCGAGGCGCAGGCGAAGAAGCTCGCCGCCGACCCCGCGGTGAAGTCCGTCGCGCAGAACCGCGTCTTCAAGATCAACGGCACCCAGCCCTCCCCGCCGTCCTGGGGCCTGGACCGGATCGACCAGCGGGGCCTCCCGCTGAACCAGAGCTACACCTACCCGGACACCGCCGGCACGGGCGTCACGGCGTACATCATCGACACCGGTGTGCGGATCTCCCACAGCGACTTCGGCGGCCGCGCCTTCAACGGCTTCGACGCCGTCGACAACGACAACGTCGCGCAGGACGGCAACGGCCACGGCACCCACGTCGCCGGCACCGTCGCGGGCACCGCCCACGGTGTCGCCAAGAAGGCCAAGATCGTCGGCGTCCGCGTGCTCGACAACAACGGCTCCGGCACCACCGCCGGCGTCGTCGCGGGCATCGACTGGGTGACCAGGAACGCCGTCAAGCCGGCCGTCGCCAACATGAGCCTCGGCGGAGGCGTCGACTCCACCCTCGACACGGCCGTCCGCAACTCCATCGCGTCCGGCGTCACCTACGCCGTCGCCGCCGGCAACAGCAACGCCAACGCGTCGAACTACTCCCCGGCCCGCGTGGCCGAGGCGATCACGGTCGGCTCCACGACCAACACCGACGCCCGCTCCAGCTTCTCGAACTACGGCAGCGTCGTGGACATCTTCGCCCCGGGCTCGTCCATCACCTCGGCGTGGAACACCGGCGACACCGCCACCAACTCGATCTCCGGCACGTCGATGGCGTCCCCGCACGTCGCCGGCGCGGCCGCGCTGTACCTCGGGAACAACCCGACGGCCACCCCGGCCCAGGTGGGCACCGCCCTGGTGAACGCCGCCACGCCGAACGTGGTGACCAACCCGGGCACCGGCTCCCCGAACCGCCTGCTGTACGTCGGTGACGGCGGCACCACCCCGCCGCCCACCGGCAAGAAGTTCGAGAACACCGCCGACTACGCCATCGCCGACAACGCGACCGTCGAGTCCCCGGTGACCGTCAGCGGCATCACGGGCAACGCTCCCGCCACCCTCCAGGTGCCGGTCGGCATCGTCCACACCTACATCGGTGACCTCCAGGTCCAGCTGATCGCCCCCGACGGCTCGGCGTACACCCTGAAGGCCTTCGGCACCGGTGGCAGCGCGGACAACATCAACACCACGTACACCGTGAACGCCTCCTCGGAGGTCGCCAACGGCACGTGGAAGCTGCGGGTCACGGACAACGCGAACTACGACACCGGCAAGATCGACACCTGGGCCCTGCAGTTCTGAGGCACTCGGAACGCTGAACCCGGCGGAACGTACTGACGTACCGCGGAACGTGTCGAGGGGCGGTCGCCTGCGGGCGGCCGCCCCTTCGTCCGTCGGCCCGCGCGCCGCCCCTTCCGTCCGTCGGCCCCGCCCGTCCGCCCCCGGGCCCCTCCACGTACGATGCGCGACCGATCGTTTGTTCGTGTCGCCCGCCCCGAACAGGAGCACCGTACCCGTGGAGCCGACCCAGCCGACCCCGCCGCTCTCGCCTCAAGGGGGCCCGCAGCAGGGGGGATGGCCCGCCCCGGGGCCGTACACCTCCCCGGGGATGCCGTACGCGGCCGGCCCCTACGCCGGCGCTCCGGGCGTTCCCGGCGCAGGGCCGTACGGCGGCCCGCCCCGGCGTACCACCAACGGTCTCGCCGTCGCCTCCCTCGTCTCCGGCATCGTCTGCTGCCTCCCGCCCCTCGGCCTTGTCCTCGGACTCGTCGCACTCCCGCAGATCAGGAAGAAGGACCAGGCGGGCAAGGGGCTCGCGGTCACCGGCATCGTGCTCTCCGTCGTCAGCTGCCTGCTGCTCGTGGTCGGCCTCGTCACCGGCGGCTTCAGCTCGGCCTGGAGCGGCTTCAAGGAGGGCGTGGACGAGGCGTCCCGCACGAAGTCGCCGTTCTCCCTGCGGACCGGACAGTGCTTCAGCGACCCCGGCAAGCTGGAGGAGTACGCGACGGACGTCACGATCGTCGACTGCGACCGCCCGCACGACGGCGAGGTCACCGGCGGCTTCAAGGTCACCGGCATCGACAAGTGGCCCGGTGAGGACGCGATCGACGAGATCGCGGAGAAGCGCTGCGAGACGGTCAACGCCGCGTACGCGATGGACACCTGGGCCGTGCCGCAGGACGTCTGGATCTACTACTACCTGCCGAGCAGCCAGAGCTGGCGCCTCGGCGACCGTACGGTGACCTGCGCGTTCGCCACCGAGAAGGAGCCGTACAGCGGCTCGGTGCGCTCCGACGAGACCACCCTCACCTACGACCAGGAGCACTTCCTGAGGTCCGTCAACCCGATCGAGACGGTCATGTACCACGAGCCGGAGGACGATCCGGACGAGGACTTCGAGGCCAACAAGGCGTGGTCGAAGGAGATGCTCGCGGCGATCGACACGGCACGCGCGGACCTCGGGAACCGCTCCTGGTCCGGCCTCCCCAAGGCTCCGGTCGAGGAGCTCCGCACGGGGCTCGGCGCGGCCTCGAAGCAGTGGCGCAAGCTGACGGCGGCGGCCGACGCGGACGCCTACTGGGAGGCGTACGACGCGGCCTGGGACGCCCTGCCCGACAGCGCGGACGCGCGGACCGCCCTCGGCCTGACGGGCACGCCGCCGGAGGAGAGGGCGGGGGACACCTCGGCCTGAGCCGTTGCCGTACCCGAAGACGTACGGGAACGGGGCCGGGCCTCCCGAGGAGGCCCGGCCCCGCCGGGTGCGGACCGGGGCGGTGGCCGGGGGAGCGGCGGCCCGTGACCGACCGCCGCTCCCGGCGACGCACCGCGAGCGGCGGGGCCGGTCCGCGGTTCCGGGGCCCCGGCCGCCGCGCGGGCGGCCGGGGCGGGGGTGTCAGCGCCGGGTCAGGCCCCGGTCGATGGCGGTGATCAGCTCACCGTCCGGTGTGTCCCCGTCGAGCGACCAGACCATCGCGCCGCCGAGTCCGTGCTGCCGGACGTAGGACGCCTTGGCGCGCAGCACGGTCGGGTCGTCGTACGTCCACAGGGTGGTGCCGTCGAAGAGCCAGGCGTGGCCGTCGCGGTGTCCCCGGTACAGCTTGTACGTCCCCGATCCGGCCAGCTTCTTCAGGTGCTTGTAGTCCTCCGAGCCGGCCGCCCAGGTCGCGGGGGCGGGCCCGGCCGCCGGCTGCCCGAGGCCGTCGCCGCCGCCGGTGACGCCGGTCCAGCCCTGGCCGTAGAACGGCATGCCCACCACGAGCTTGTGGGCGGGCGCTCCGCGCCGCAGCCAGGCCTTGACGGTCTGGTCGACGCTGAAGTCGTTCTTGGCGAAGAGCGCGGACTGCTGGGCGGTCGTCTTCTCGCCGGAGACGTGGAAGTCGTAGCCCTGGAGGTTCACGAAGTCGAAGTCCCGCATGATCCTGGCGACTTCGAAGCCCGCGTCGATCTTGGCGGGCGCGGTGGGCACGTACGCGCTGAGCTCGTAGTGCTTGCGCTTCGGCAGCGAGCGCCCGTAGGCGTCCAGCTGGGTGCGGAACTCCCGGACGAGCTTGGTGAAGTTGGGCTTGTCCTCGGGACGGACGACGTTCCCGGGGGCGCCGTCCGAACCCGGCCACTCCCAGTCCAGGTCGACGCCGTCGAAGACCCCGGCGGCGGCTCCGGCGCCGCCGCGGGCGCCGTCGACGGGCAGGTCGCCCTTGATGTACGTGTCGATGCAGGAGGCGACGAGCGCCTTGCGGCCGGCGTCGGTGCGCACCGCGTCGGAGAAGTGCGCGGAGCCGCTCCAGCCGCCCAGCGAGATCATGACCTTGAGGCCGGGGTTCTTCGCCTTGAGTTCGCGCAGCTCGTTGAAGTTTCCGGCCAGTCGCTGGTCGGCGGTGTCGCCGACCCCGTCCACCGAGGTGGCGGCGTCGACGGGGCGGACGTAGTCGGCCCAGGGGTCGGAGCCGGGGGCGTTGCCCATGAGGCACTTGCCGTCCGGACCGATCACGCCGAAGGCGTAGTTGACGTGGCTGAGCTTGGCCGCGGTGCCGCTCGTCTCCAGGTCCTTCACCTGGAAGTCGCGTCCGTAGACGCCCCATTGGGTGAAGTACCCGATGCGCTTCAGTTCGGGGCTGTGTCCGGCGGGCTGGTGCGCTCCGGCGGTGGGGGTCAGGGTGGCGAGGAGGCCGAGAGCGGCCGCGGCGGCCGCGCCGAAGGTCAGTCTGGTCATGGCTCTGGGACGCATGGGCTCGTTCCTGTGCGAGGCGGGATGGCGCGTGCGAGGTGGAGCGTGCGGGGTGGAACGTGCGGGTGGAGCGTGCGGGGCGTACGAAGGCGTGCACGCAGGAACGTATTGGTCTGGACCAATGCGGGTCAAGGGGTTCGACGTCACCTACTCGGGGTGACCGTGGGTAGCAAGGTTTGCCGACGAGTCGTCATCACTTCGAGTGAAACTTTGGCCCATGCTTGCGGATGGCGACCCTCGGTTGTCAGTCTGTAGCTGACAGTCAACCTGAGGGGAGTGTCCAGTGACGTTCGGTGAGCAGCCCGCCTATCTGCGCGTGGCGAGCGATCTGCGGGAGAAGATCGCCAACGGCTCGCTTCCGCCGCATACCCGTCTTCCCTCGCAGGCACGCATCCGCGAGGAGTACGGGGTGTCGGACACCGTCGCGCTGGAGGCCCGCAAGGTACTCATGGCCGAGGGGCTCGTGGAGGGGCGCTCGGGCTCGGGCACCTATGTGCGGGAGCGCCCGGTGCCGCGCCGGATCGCCCGCTCCGGCTACCGGCCGGCGGCCGGAGCCAGCCCCTTCCGGCAGGAGCAGGCGGCCGAAGACGCCCGTGGTACCTGGGAGTCGGGGAGCGAGCAGGAGCCGGCGGGCGCCGAGGTGGCCGAGCGGCTCGGGATCGAGCCGGGGGAGCGGGTGATGCGCACGCGGTACGTGTACCGGGACGGAGGCGAGCCCATGATGGTCGCCACCTCCTGGGAGCCGCTCGCGGTCACCGGCCGGACGCCGGTCATGCTGCCCGAGGAGGGGCCGCTGGGCGGCTGCGGTGTCGTCGAGCGGATGGCGGCCATCGACGTGGTCGTGGACAACGTGGTGGAGCAGGTGGGGGCCCGGCCGGGCCTCGCCGAGGAACTCCTGACGCTCGGCGGGGTGCCGGGCCATGTGGTGATGGTCGTGGAGCGCACGTACTACGCCTCGGGGCGGGCCGTCGAGACCGCGGACGTCGTGATCCCGGCCGACCGCTACCGCCTCTCGTACCACCTGCCGGTGCGATGAGCCTTTGGCGGTGAGGGGAAGGACCGACCGGGAGGCGGGGCTCGCTCCCGCCCTGTCCCGCGTGCCTCCCGTGGCCGTTTCCCACGCTCGCTCCCGCCCCCCGACCGTTCAGCGGGGCATGCCGTCCGGGTGGTGTGACGACGAGTTAACAGGGCGTCAGTTCGCGTAACCGCGCGGCAACCGCGTACGGCAGTCCGCCGTCACGACAGGCTCCTACCTTCCTCGTCCGTACCCGCGAACCGGTCGGACGACAGGAACCTCATGACGGACACGGTCACCATCCCCACCCCGGAGCCGGATGGGGGCACCTCCCGGGCCACCGGGACACCGGGGGAGGCCGCGCCGCCCCCCGGCCCCCGCCGCAGCTACGCCAAGCTGGCCGCCGACGAGAGCCGCGAGGACTACTCGCTGCGCTACGCCCCCCACTCCTTCCGGCGCTGGTCGCCCGCTACCGTCGCCGGGACCGCCCTCGGCGGCATCGCCTACCTCGCCGACTTCGCGATCGGCGCCTCGATCGTCTTCACCTACGGCTTCGGCAGCGGACTCGCCTCGATCCTCACCGCCGCCACCCTCATCTTCCTCACCGGTATCCCCATCGCCCGGGCCTGTGCGAAGTACGGCCTGGACATGGACCTGATCACGCGCGGCGCCGGCTTCGGCTACTTCGGCTCCACCCTCACCTCGCTCATCTACGCCTCCTTCACCTTCATCTTCTTCGCGCTCGAAGGCTCGATCATGGCCCAGGCCATGCACCAGGCCGTCGGTCTGCCGGTCGAGATCGGCTATCTGGTCACGACCCTGATCGTCATCCCGATCGTCTTCCGCGGCATGGGCGCCCTGGCCAAGGTCCAGGCCTGGACCCAGCCGATCTGGATCATCGGCATGGTGCTGCCCTTCGTCGTCCTGGCCTTCGAGGCCCCCGACGCCTGGGGCGCCTTCGCCTCCTTCGGTGGTACGGAGGGCGCCGGTGCGGGGTTCTCGTGGATCGGCTTCGGCCTCGGCACGGGCGTCGCGCTCTCCCTGATCGCCCAGATCGGCGAACAGGCCGACTACCTGCGCTTCATGCCCGCGAAGACGGCGACGAACAAGCGGCGGTGGAACCTGGCCGTGCTCGCCGCCGGACCCGGCTGGGTGGTCATCGGGGCCGCCAAGCAGCTCGGCGGCGCCTTCCTCGCCTTCGTCGCCCTGGAGGCCGTCGGCAAGACCCACGCCCTGGAGCCGATCGCCCCGCAGATAGAGGCGCTCAAGCCCTGGCTCGGGACGCTCGCCCTGCCCGCCGCCGCGCTCTTCGTGATCGTCTCCCAGGTCAAGATCAACGTCACCAACGCCTACAGCGGCTCGCTGTCCTGGTCCAACTTCTTCTCCCGCGTCACCCACCGACACCCCGGGCGCGTCTGGTACATCTTCCTCAACCTCGCCATCGCGCTGACGCTGATGGAGATGAACATGTTCGCGGCCCTGAACAAGCTGCTCGGCTTCTACTCCAACGTCGGCATCGCCTGGATCGCGGCGGTCGCCGCCGACCTCGTCATCAACAAGCGGGCCGGCTGGAGCCCCCCGTACATCGAGTTCAAGCGGGCCTATCTGTACGCGGTGAACCCGGCGGGCTTCGGTGCCATGGTCATCGCCTCCGTCGTCTCGATCCTCGCCTTCTTCGGTGTCTTCGGCACGTACGCCCAGGCCTTCTCCACCTTCATCGCCGCCGGACTCGCCGTCGTCCTCTGCCCGCTGATCGCCTGGGCGACCAAGGGCCGCTACTACCTGGCCCGGCCGAACACGGTGAACGGTCCGGCCGCCGCCGTCGCCGACGAGCGGGCCACCCACCTCTGCGCGGAGTGCGAGACGGCCTACGAGCTGCCCGACATCGCCGACTGCCCGGTGCGGTCCGGTCCCGTCTGCTCCCTCTGCTGCTCGCTCGACGCCGCGTGCGGGGACGCCTGCCGCAAGGAACCCGGAGCGGCGGGCGGGCCCGTCCTGATGCCGGTGCCGACCGTGCCCGGGGCGGCTCCCGGAGTGTGACCTTCGGCCTCCCGCCGTCGGTTCCCGGCCGATCCGTATCTCTTTGTGCAATTCCGTATCCGCTGTGTGAAGGTCAGGCGTAAGCTCCGGCATATGCGGATTGCGGTTTCCCGGAGATCCTTTACGACGTCCGGACCGGCGGAGGGAGAAGCCTGATGACCGAGAGCGGCCCCGTTCTCGCCTGGCTCGTCATTCGGCAGGACGACAACGGCAACCGCTACCGGGTGGGGCGGTACGCGACCAAGGACGAAGCGCAGAAGATCGCGGACAGCCTCGACGACCGCGGCCACAAGCAGCTCTACTGGGTCGAGCGCATCGGCAGCCCCGTCCTCTGAGCGCGACGGGTGCCGACCGGGCCGGGCTACGCTCACGCCCATGACGGAACGCACCATCGACCCCGCCGCGCCCCCTGTGGTCGTCGTCGCGGGCGCCCTGTACGACCAGGGACGTCTGCTCGCCGCGCGCCGCAGCGCCCCCGCCGAGCTCGCCGGCCGCTGGGAGCTGCCCGGCGGCAAGCTCGAACCGGGCGAGAGCCCCGAAGAGGCCCTGGTCCGCGAACTCCGCGAGGAACTCGGCATCGAGGTCGAGCCGGACGAGCGCATCCCGGGCGAGTGGCCGCTGAAGCCCGGATACGTCCTCCGGGTGTGGGCCGTCCGGCTGCTCTCCGGCGAACCGCGCCCGCTGGAGGACCATGACGCGCTGCGCTGGCTCTCCCTGTCCGAACTCGACTCGGTCGACTGGCTCGACCAGGACCGCCCCGCGGTCGCCGAGGCCGCGCTGAGGCTCCCGGCGGTGCCGGGCGCCGGAGCGCGAGGCTGACTCCCTACGCCGTTCGTGCCACCGTGCGCCCGCTGCTGCGCCCAGCGCGATATCACACCCCAAATATCGGGTATGTCCTGATTGACCCGCTGGAAGAGGACGTGGGCCTTCCTGCTGACGCACGGCTGGGGAAGTGATCGGGTGTGATCGACACCGACGGCGACCGCGCCGAGTGGAACTTCCCGGCGGAGGCCAACGCCGTGCGCACGGCCCGCCACGCCGTACGCGAGACCCTGCGGGCCTGGGAGCTCGACACGGCCGTCGGTGATGTGACCGTCCTGCTGGTCAGCGAGCTGGTGACCAACTCCCTGCGGTACGCCTCCGGCCCGATCGGGGTCCGTCTGGTCCGCCCCCGCCCCGACGGCACCGACCCCGCCCACCCGCCCGCGCTGCTCGTGGAGGTTTCCGATCCGCTTCCGGATCCGCCGACCGAGCGGGCCCCCGGACCCGAGGACGAGGGGGGTCGCGGCCTCGGTCTCGTGGCCTGTTCCGCACGCCGCTGGGGAACCCGTAAGGGAAGGACCGGCAAAACCGTATGGTTCGAGCTGGCTCTCCCTGGTGAGTAAACAGGGTGGGACAACGATCACCTGTACTCGGCGCGAGGCGAACGAGACCACCCTGTGATCGTGAACGTCGTGCCGTCGGGGCCTGCCGTATTGAATACTGCGGGCATGGCCGGTACGGTGCGGTGAGCTGGAGGGGACGGTCGCGTGAGCGAGATACCTGAGCAGGCGAGCGGCGGCGTCGTGTGGCAGAGCAGCCCGCCCGGATCCATCTATGACTACATCCGGGTGGCCTCCTTCTCGATCGGGCCCGACGGCCTCGTCGAGCAGTGGAGCCGACGCGCCGTGGACCTCTTCGGAGTAACCGCCGAGGAAGCCATGGGCAAGGACCCCGTCGAGGCCTTCATGCCCTCCGACCTGCGCGAGCGAGGTCACCGGAAGGTCAGGGAGATCCTCGACGGCAAGGAGTGGACGGGCCTCGTCCCCTTCCGGATTCCCGGCGAGGACCAGCCCCACGGCATCGCCGAGATGTACGTCATGCCGAGCGAGACCCAGTCCGGGGAACGGGCCGCGCTCTGCATCGTCGTCGACGTCCGCGCCCTGCGCCGCATCGAGACCGACCTTGCCGCCTCCCAGGCGATATTCGGCCAATCCCCCTTCGGGTTTCTCCTCTTCGGCACCGACCTCACCGTGAAGCGGGCCAACCGGCGCTTCGCCACCGTCTTCGGCGGCTCCGCCGACGACCACCGAGGCCGGACCGTCCACGACTACCTCAACCGGGCCGAGGCCGACCGGATGACCACCGCCCTCCGCGGCGTCCTGGAGACCGGCGAGTCCGTCACCGACTTCGAGATCGTCGGCGCCGCACCCGGCGCGAGGGACCGCCGCCACTGGTCCATCAACCTCTACCGGGTGCACAGCGGCTCCGGCCGCCCGATCGGCGTCGCGGGCCTCGGCATCGACGTCACCCGCCGCCACAACGCCGCCAGGGAAGCGGCCAGCGCCCGCCGCAACCTGGCACTCCTCAACGAGGCCGGCGCCCGCATCGGCAACTCCCTCGACCTGGAGGCCACCGCCAGGGAACTCCTCGACGTCGCCGTCCCCGGCTTCTGCGACCTGGCGTCCGTCGACCTCTACCAGGGCCTCCTGACCGGCGACGAGGCACCGCCCGGCCGGTGGGGAAGCTCCCACGACGTCGGCTACGGCGGCAGCGCCGAACTCCGCAGGGTCGCCGTCGCCAGCGCCGTCTCCGACACCCCCCTCAGAACCGACGCGGGACACGGAGCGGGCAGCGGCTGTTGCGGACCCGAACCGATCGAGCTCGGGGCCGTCCACCGCTACCCCTTCAACTCGCCCTGCGCGGGTGCCCTGCGCACCGGCCGCCTCCGGACCGTACCGGGCGCCGACGGCGACCTCGTCCAGACCACCCTCGTCGTCCCGATGGTCGCCCACGACACCGTCGTCGGCCTCGTCCAGTTCTCCCGCGCCAAGGGCAGCGAGTCCTTCGGAGAACGCGACCGCGCCCTCGCCGTCGAACTCGCCGCCCGCGCCGCCGTCTGCATCGACAACGCACGCCTCTACCGCCGCGAGCACGAGCGGGCCCTGATCCTCCAGCGCAGCCTGCTCCCGCCCGGCGACCCCGAGGCGGCCGGACTCGACATCGCCTGCCGCTACCTCCCCGGCACCGCCGCCACCGAGGTCGGCGGCGACTGGTTCGACGTCATCGAACTCCCCGGCCACCGCACCGCCCTCGTCATCGGGGACGTCATGGGCCGGGGCCTGCGCGCCGCCGTCGCCATGGGCGAACTGCGCACCGCCGTCCGCACCCTCGCCCAGCTCGACCTCGAACCCGCCGAGGTGCTCTCCCACCTCGACGAGATCGCCCGCGGCCTCGGCGCCCCCATCGGCGCCCAGCAGTCCCGCGGCCACAAGTCCCGGGGCCCCGAACTCTCCGAGGTCTACCTCGCCACCTGCGTCTACGCCGTCTACGATCCGGTCACCCGCCGCTGCACCTTCGCCAACGCCGGGCACCTGCCGCCGGTGCTCGTCGCACCGGGCGAGGGAGCCCAGCTGCTCGACGTACCCCCCGGGATGCCACTCGGAGTCGGCGGCGAACCCTTCGAGGAGGTCGAGGTCGAACTGCCGGAAGGCGCCCTCCTCGCCCTCTACACCGACGGACTCGTCGAGTCCCGCGACCACCCCCTCGACGAGGGCCTGAGCGCCTTCCAGCGCGCCCTCACCGACCCGGCCCGCCCCCTGGAGGACGTCTGCGACCGCGTCCTGAACAGCCTGGAGACCGGACACGGCGAGGACGACATCGCCCTGCTCATGGCCAGGATCCAGGGACTGCCCGGCGAGGCCGTCGGCGACTGGCGGCTGCCCAGGGAACCCCGCTCGGTCGGCCGGGCACGGGAACTCGCCCGCGCCCAGCTCAAGGCCTGGGACCTCGAACCGCTCGTCGACACCGTCGAACTCCTCGTCAGCGAGCTCGTCACCAACGCCCTGCGCTACGGCGAGGGGGAGATCCGGCTGCGGCTGCTCCGCGACCGGACCCTCGTCTGCGAGGTCTGGGACGCCGGCCTGGTCCAGCCACGCCGCCGCCGGGCCAAGGACACCGACGAGGGTGGCCGGGGCCTCCAGCTGGTCGGGCTGCTCAGCTCCTCCTGGGGCTCGCGGCGCACCCCGCGAGGCAAGACCGTCTGGTTCGAACTGGCCCTGCCGGACGGCGAGGGGGCGGCCGAACCCACGGTGGAACAGCTCCTCAGCATGTTCTGACCGTCGCCGGCCCCCGCCGAGCGCCCCCGCGGCCCGCCGCCACCCGCCGGCCGCACGGCGGAGCCACGTACCGATCAGTCCTTGAGCGCGGGTCAGCCCTTGAGCATGGATCAGCCCTTGAGCGCGGCGAGCCGGGCCTCGATCTCCGCGCTGTCGCCCAGCGCGTCCAGCTGCTCGAACTGGGCGTCCAGGGAGGAGGCGGCGAGCTCCTGCTCGCCCATCGCCCGCGCCTCCTCCCGGCGCACCTTTTCCTCGAAGCGGCTCAGCTCGCTCGTCGGATCGAGCACGTCGATGTTCTTCACGGCGTCCATCATCCGGTTCTGCGCCCGCGCCGACGTGGCACGGGCCACCAGCTCGTCGCGCTTCGCCTGCAGCTCGCCCAGCTTGGCCTTCATCTGGTCCAGGCCCGTCCTGAGCTTCGCCACCACCTCGGTCTGCGCGGCGATCGTCGGCTCCGCCGTCCTCGCCTCCTTCTCCGACTGGAGCTGGCGGCCCAGCGCCACCTTCGCCAGGTTGTCGAAGCGGTCCGCCTCCGCCGTCTGCCCGCCGCTCCGCAGCTCGTCGCCCTTCCGGCTGGCGGCGAGCGCCTTGCCGCCCCACTCCTTCGCCGCCGCCAGATCCTCCTGGTGGTCCTGCTCCATCAGCCGGAGGTTGCCGATGGTCGCGGCCACCGCCTCCTCCGCCTCCGCGATGTTGTTCGAGTAGTCGCGGATCAGCTGGTCCAGCATCTTCTGCGGATCCTCCGCCTGGTCCAGCAGCGCGTTGATGTTCGCCTTCGCCAGCTGGGTGACCCGGCCGAGAACGGTCTGCTTGGTCATCGCTCTTCTCCTTGAGAGGGTCCTTGTGATCAGAAGCGGCCGCCGCCCCCCAGCCGGCCGCGCGTGCCGCTGCCGCCGAAGCTGCCGGGCCCGCCGCCGAAGCCTCCGCCCCCGAACCCCCCGCCCGAACCTCCACCGAACCCCCCATGTCCGCCTCCCCTTCCACCGCCGAACAGTCCGCCGAGGATGATGCCGCCGAGCACGGCCCCGCCGAGCCCGCCGCCACCGCTTCCTCCCACTCCTGTTACACCGCCCAGGCCGTTCGGGTTCCCATAGGTCCGCACGTCCTGCTCGGCGAGGTCCTGGGCCCGCCGGGCCAGGGCGTCCGCCTGCTGTGCCTCCACGAGGGCGGTCTGCGGGTCGTCGGCGTCGGCCAGCGCACGCGCTTTCTCCCAGCGGCGCCGGGCCTCGGCCAGGCGGGTGCGGGCCTCGCTGCCCACCGCGCCCCGATGGGTGGTGACGTAGTCCGAGGCCGCTCCGATCGCCGCGCGGGCCGTCAGCATCGCCTGATCGAGGAGCGCGCGGGCGCGCCGCGTACCCGATTCGCGCTCCCGTGCGCCCTCAAGGGCCTCGTCGAGCGCCGCGTCGGCCTCCTCGACCCGGCGCAGGGCGTCGAGCGGGTCGTACCGCCCGGTGTCCACGAGGCGCCGCACCTCCGCGACCACCGATCGGGCCCGGGCGATCCGGCCCTGGAGATCGGCCGTGGACACCCCTGCGGCGGTCCCCTCCAGCAGCCCCTGGGCGTCGGCCAGGTCCGCGTCCGTCTCCGACAGCGCGCCCGGCAGCCTGCCGACCGCCTCGGCCAGCTCCTGCGCCCGCCGGTCCACGGCCTCGATCAGCCGGGCCGCCTGGTCCACGGCGCCCTCGGCGGCCCGGATGTGCACGGCGGCCCCGCCGTTGTCCCCCGCGTCGATCTGCTGACGAGCCCGGTTGACGTGGGCCGTCGCGAACACGAGCCGGTCCTTGGCCTGTTCCGCATGGCCCGCGACGGGCGCGGCGGCCGTCTCGGCGTACCGCTCGCGCATCGCGGCGAGCGCCGCCTCGGCCATGCCCGTCCTGCCGGCCTGCTCCCGGAAGGCGGCCTCGACCGAGTCGAGTGCCTGGGGCGCGGTCCGCTCCAGGGCGCGGAGCCGGTCGAAGTCCTCGCTCTCGGCGTCGAGGCGCGCGTTCGCCTCCGCGCAGCGGCGCAGGATCTCGTCCAGCATGGCCCGGCGGGTCGAGTCGTCCTCGGGGAAGGCGTCGTCGAGTTTCTGCCGCAGCCGGAACGAGGCCGTCAGCTGCTCCTCGGCGAAGGCGACCGCCTCGGTGAAGGGCCGCACCGCCTCCTCGCCGAACTGGGCGGTCGCGAAGCCGAGTTCCTCCTGACTGGTGCGGACGGCGTCGTCCGTGTCGACGAGCGTCCTGCGGGCCTGCCCGTCGAGCTCGTCGAGGGACGGCGGCGCGGGCTCCTTCGGGGCGCCCCAGCCCTGGCCGCCCTGTGGCGTGGTGCGGGTCTCGGTCCGCCGGCGCCGTCTGGCGTACGCGTACGCCCCCACGGCCCCGGCGCCGCCGACGAGGACCAGCGGCAGGAGCAGATCGGTCCCCGAAGTCCCGCCGTCGGCGCCGCCGCCGGGGTCGGCGGGCCCGGGAGTGACGGCCGGTGCGGGGACGGGCTGCCCGGCGAGTACGGCGGCGTATCCGTCGGCGGCGCCGATCGCGGCGCCCGCCCAGTCGTTCTGCCGCAGCGCGGGTTCGATCGCCGTCTGCGCCACCTCGTCGAGCTGGTCCTGGGTGAAGCGCGAGTCCGGGTCGGCCGAGTAGCCGTACCGGCGGTCGTGGGTGGCGACGGCGAGCAGGACGTCGTCGAGGCCGAGGCCGTTGCGCTCCGCCGTGGCGTCGGCCCAGCTCTGGCCGGAACGGCCGGAGAAGTCCCGCACGTAGACGACGAAGAGCTGGATCCGCCGCTCGTCGTAGAGCCGGTCGAGGGCCTGGGCCACGGCCGTGCGGCGGTCGCCGAGGGCGCCCACCCGGTCGGTGATCTGGCCGTCCCGGGACAGGACGACGGGGTCGTCGGCGTGGGCACCGTGAACGGCGGGCACGAGGAGCCACCACGCCGCCACCAGTACCGCGAGAAGGGTTCGGGTGGCTATTCGCGTCACAGAAGGGAGGCTATGTCCGCGTATGTCGCTTCGCGAGCGGACCAGGGCCGGACGGAAACCATTCTGCACAGCGCTGCGCCGCCGGACGGAAACCGTTCTGCACAGCCCTGCGTCACTGTCGGTAGCCGCCGCTACGGTGTGAAGCGGTGGTACGGACGACACGACGGCTCTGGGGGACTCGGGTGACTGGACGGCTGAGGAGTATGTGGCGACGGGGGCGCTGGTTCGCGCTCGGCCTGGCCCTGGTCCTCGTGGTGCCCCCGCTGTTCAGCGCGCTGGCCCTGCGCGTCAGCTACACGGGCGACCTCAGGGAGGACGCGCGGACCCGCGGCAAGGACGCCATCTGGCTCGGACACGCCTGGGTCGACGGACGGAAGAAGGACGCCGACCTCGCCGCGTTCGCCGAGCGGATCAAGGGCACGGGCATACGCGACCTGTACGTCCACGCCGGCCCCCTGGAGCACGACGGCACCCTGCCCGCCGCCAGGTACCCCCGCGCGAAGTGGTTCATCGACGCCGTGCACCGCACGATGCCCGGGATACGGGTGCAGGCCTGGCTCGGCGACGTCCTGGCCACCGAGGGGCCCGACGGACTGCACCTGGAGAAGGCCGGTTCGCGGGCCGCCGTGGTCACCTCGGCCCGTCAGATCCTGGACACCGGCTTCGACGGGGTCCACTTCGACCTGGAACCGCTGCTCTCCGACGACGCCCACTACCTCTCCCTCCTCGACGACCTCGGGAAGCTGACCCGGGCGCGGAAGGCCCCGCTCTCGGTCGCCGCCCACCAGATCGACCCTCTGCCCGGCCTGCACTCGGTGAACGGCGTGGTCAGCGGCAGCGAGAAGTGGTGGTCGCAGGAGTTCTTCGGAGAGGTCGCCCGGCGCGTCGACCAGATCGCCGTCATGTCGTACGACACCTGGATGCCGCTGGAGGGCCTCTACGGCGGGTACGTCGCCCAGCAGACCAGCCTCGCCCTCGAAGTGACCCCCGAGTCGACCGACCTGCTGATGGGGCTCCCCTTCTTCCACGAGGACGACCTCGGGCACCACGAGAACGCGGAGACCGTCGAGGCGGCCGTCCGGGGCACCAGACTCGGCCTCGGGCGCACCGACCCCGACCGCGAGCGGTTCGGCGTCGCGCTGTACGTCGACTTCGCCGCGGAGGAGGGCGACTGGGCGGCCTACCGCGCCGGCTGGCACTGAGCGCGCGACGAGCGACGAGCGACGAGCGACCTCGCGACGGGCGACCCCGCGCGCCCCGGGGAATCCGGGCGGAGGAGGATGGTCGTGCCGACGCGACCGCGTCGCCGCGCAGAGGTTGTCGCGCAGAGGGGGAGTACGCCGTGACCAGTCGTCTCTTGATGCCCTTCCGGCCCGCCGGGGCGGGGCCCGCCCGCTCGGCGGAGCCCACCGGCTCGACCCGGCCCACACCGATCCTGGACCTGGCGCACCCCCGGGTCACCGCGCTCGTGGCGCGGGTGCGGCGGGCGGCGGACGAGCGGGACGCGGTGACGGACCGGGACCGGCTCAAGGCCGCCCACGGGATCATCGCCGCCACCGTGCGGCCGGTGTACTCCGTGGAGGACCTGCGCCGGGTGTCGCGGACGCTCCGGCTCGGCCGCGGTTCCTGCAGTCAGCGCATGGCGGTCCTGGAGGCGGTGGCCCGGTCGCTCGGCGTGCCCACCCGGGTGCGGGGCCTGCTGGTCGACGGCGCGTTCTGGTACCCGCGCTTCCCGAGGCTGCGCCCCTTCGTGCCCGAGGAGGTACTGCTCGCCTGGCCGGAGTTCCTGCTCGACGGCGCCTGGGTACCGGTCGCGGAACTCTTCGCCGACCAGCAGGCCCCGACGGCCGAGGCTCCGGAGGGGCCGGGCGGGTTCACCAACTCCGGCCCCGAGACCCTCTTCGAGGCCGTCGCCCGGACCACCGTCGACTGGGACGCCCCGGCGGCCTGTGCCGGTTCGGCCCCCTGCGACCTGTCCGCCCACCTCCGGACGGACCTCGGCCGCTTCGCCTCGCGCGACGAGCTGTTCGCCCGGCACGGCCAGACCCTCTGCCTCCCGGCCCGCACCCTCGCCGAGCCGGTCCTCGGCCGCTGGGGCGCAGGTGCGGGAGCGGGCACCGGCGCGGACACGGGACCTACGGCGTCCTCCGCCGCCTGATGGTGTCGCCGAGCCACACGAGCGGGTCGAACTTCCGGTCCACGACCCGCTCCTTCAGCGGAATCAGGGCGTTGTCGGTGATGCGGATGGACTCCGGACACACCTCCGTACAGCACTTGGTGATGTTGCAGTAGCCGAGCCCGTGTTCTTCCTGCGCCGTCCGCCGCCGGTCGGTCCCGGCCTCCTCCGCCGCGTCCAGCGGGTGCATGTCGAGCTCCGCGATCCGCATGAGGAAGCGGGGCCCGGCGAAGGCCTCCTTGTTCTCCTCGTGGTCGCGCACCACGTGGCAGGTGTCCTGGCACAGGAAGCACTCGATGCACTTCCTGAACTCCTGCGAGCGTTCCACGTCCTCCTGCCGCATCCGGTACTCGCCGGGGCCCACCCCGGAGGGCGGGACGAACGCCGGGATCTCCCTGGCCTTCGCGTAGTTGAAGGACACGTCCGTGACCAGGTCGCGCACGACGGGGAAGGCGCGCATCGGGGTCACGGTGATCACCTCGTCCCGCGCGAACACCGACATCCGCGTCATGCAGAGCAGCCGCGGCCTGCCGTTGATCTCGGCCGAGCACGAACCGCACTTGCCGGCCTTGCAGTTCCAGCGCACCGCGAGGTCCGGCGTCTGGGTGGCCTGCAGGCGGTGGACGACGTCGAGGACGACCTCGCCGTCGTGCACCTCCACCGTGTAGTCGGTCAGCCCGCCGCCGCCGGCGTCGCCCCGCCAGATCCGGAACCTCGCGTCGTACGTCGTCATGACCCCAGCTCCTCCTCGGCGAGGTACTTGGCCAGCTCCTCCGACTCGAAGAGGGCGAGCAGGTCGGGGCGGATCGGCTCGGTGCGGACCCGTTCGAGCCCGATGCCGTCCCCCTCGATGTGGCACAGCAGGTTCACCTGCCGCCAGGCGCGGTCCATCGCCGGGTAGTCCTCCCGGGTGTGCCCGCCCCGGGACTCGGTGCGTTCCAGGGCGGCGCGGGCCACGCACTCGCCGACGAGCAGCATGTTCCGCAGGTCGAGGGCGAGGTGCCAGCCGGGGTTGAACTGCCGGTGGCCCTCGACCGAGATCCGCCGGGCCCGCGCCCGCAGGGCGGCGATCCGCTCCAGGGCCTCGGTCATCTCGCCCTCCCGCCGGATGATCCCGACGAGGTCGTTC
This sequence comes from Streptomyces sp. NPDC058664, assembly GCF_042716635.1. Lineage (NCBI taxonomy): Bacteria > Bacillati > Actinomycetota > Actinomycetes > Kitasatosporales > Streptomycetaceae > Streptomyces > Streptomyces sp. NPDC058664. The sequence goes on from NZ_JBHXRW010000005.1 coordinate 82,683, forward strand.
ATCGTCTGCTGGAGCTCCTGGTGGAGCGTGTACGGGTTCTCGGGAGCGTGTCCGTCGGGCCCGGCGAACGGAGCCAGTGCCTCCGCCGCCGCGGCCTCGACGTCCGCCGGCACGACCCCGCCGGAGGCGCCCGACAGCGCGTACTGCGCCGCGTACAGACCGGCCCGCCGTCCGAAGACGAGCAGGTCGGAGAGGGAGTTGCCGCCGAGCCGGTTGGAGCCGTGCATGCCGCCCGCGACCTCCCCTGCCGCGAAGAGCCCCGGCACCCCGGCCGTCGCGGCCGTCTCCGAGTCGACGGCGACCCCGCCCATCACGTAGTGGCAGGTCGGCCCGACCTCCATGGCCTCCGCCGTGATGTCGACGTCGGCCAGCTCCTTGAACTGGTGGTACATCGAGGGCAGCCGGCGGCGGATCGCCTCGGCCGTCATCCGGGTCGACACGTCGAGGAACACCCCGCCGTGCGGGGAGCCGCGCCCGGCCTTCACCTCGGAGTTGATGGCCCGGGCCACCTCGTCGCGCGGCAGCAGCTCGGGCGGGCGCCGGTTGCGGTCGGGGTCCTCGTACCAGCGGTCGCCCTCCTCCTCCGTCTCGGCGTACTTCTCCTTGAAGACGTCGGGGACGTAGTCGAACATGAAGCGCCGGCCTTCGGAGTTCCGGAGCACCCCGCCGTCACCGCGTACGGACTCGGTGACGAGGATGCCCTTCACCGACGGCGGCCAGACCATGCCGGTCGGATGGAACTGCACGAACTCCATGTTCACCAGGGGCGCCCCGGCGAGCAGCGCGAGCGCGTGCCCGTCGCCCGTGTACTCCCACGAGTTCGACGTCACCTTGAAGGACTTGCCGATGCCGCCGGTGGCGAGGACGACCGAGGGCGCCTCCAGGACGAGGAAGCGCCCGCTCTCCCGCTCGTAACAGAAGACCCCGGCGACCCTCCCGCCTTCGTCCTTGAGGACGCGGGTGACGGTGAACTCCTGGAAGACCTTCAGGCGCGCCTCGTGGTCGCCGGTCTCGCGGTGGTCCTCCTGCTGGAGCGCCACGGTCTTCTGCTGGAGGGTGCGGAGCAGTTCCAGGCCGGTCCGGTCGCCGACGTGCGCGAGCCTCGGGTACTCGTGGCCGCCGAAGTTGCGCTGCGAGATCCGGCCGTCCGGTGTGCGGTCGAAGAGCGCGCCCCAGGTCTCCAGCTCCCAGACCCGCTCGGGGGCCTCCTGGGCGTGCAGTTCGGCCATCCGCCACTGGTTGAGGAACTTCCCGCCGCGCATGGTGTCGCGGAAGTGCGTCTTCCAGTCGTCCTGCGGGTGGACGTTCGCCATGGATGCGGCGATGCCGCCCTCGGCCATCACGGTGTGCGCCTTGCCGAAGAGGGATTTGCAGATCACCGCCGTGCGGGCGCCCGCACGGCGTGCCTCGATCGCGGCCCGCAGCCCCGCGCCGCCCGCGCCGACCACGACCACGTCCCACTGCTCTCGCTCGACGTGCGTCATCTCAGAAGAACCTCGGGTCGTCGAAGGTGCCGGTGGCGAGCAGGTACACGTACAGGTCGCAGAGGGCGACGCTGAGCAGGGAGGACCAGGCGAGCAGCATGTGGCGGGCGTTGAGCCGGCCGACCCAGGTCCAGAGCCGGTAACGGACGGGATGCTTCGAGAAGTGCCGCAGCCGGCCGCCGACGATGTGCCGGCAGGAGTGGCAGGAGAGGGTGTACGCCCAGATGAGGGCGATGTTGACGAGGAAGAGGACGGTCCCGAGCCCGGCGTGGCCCCAGGCGTAGTCGGCGTTCCGGAAGGTCAGCACGGTGTCGTACGTGAGGATTCCGGCCACCGGCAGCGCCGCGTAGAAGAAGTACCGGTGGAGGTTCTGGAGGAGCAGCGGGAAGCGGGTCTCACCGGTGTACGCGCGGTGGGGTTCGGCCACCGCACAGGCCGGGGGAGCCGCCCAGAAGCCCCGGTAGTAGGCCTTCCGGTAGTAGTAGCAGGTCAGCCGGAAGCCGAGCGGGAAGACCAGGATCAGCAGGGCGGGGGAGAGCCCCCACCAGCTGCCGAAGACCTCCCAGTTCGGCCCGCCCTTCATGGGGACGCAGTTCTCCGCCAGACACGGCGAGTAGAACGGCGAGACGTAGGGGGCGGCGTAGTAGTCGGCGTTGGCGAAGGCCCGCCAGGTCGAGTACACGACGAAGGCGAGGAGTCCGGCGGCGGTGGCCGCGGGGGAGAGCCACCACCGGTCGGTGCGCAGATGGCGGGCGGCGATGGCGGCGCGGCCGGGGGAGCGCACCCCCGTCGCCGCGCCGGGGGGTTCCGTACCTGTGGCCAACAGGCCCTCCTACGGTCGGTTGCCGGTACGTCCTGGGCGCCGGTCCTGCGCGGCGCCCGTGCGTCCTGGGGCGCCGCTACGTCCTACGGCGCGTGGCGGTCACGTGCTCCGAGCCCCTCGTCGTCCGTGTCCGTCCACAGCCCGCTGTCGTACGGGGCGTCGGGGATGGTCACCCGGCCTTCGGCGCGTCCGGAAGCCGGGGCCGGGGACGCGCCCTGATCCGCCGCCATGACGGAGCGCTCCAGCTGTCCGACCGTGCGGACCAGGTCTTCGAGGCAGCGCCTGACGGCCGCCAGATCGTCCTGAACGGACATGGTTCGCCCTCACTTCCGCGAGCGGCTTCGGCAGGAGTGTCGCGCGTCACATCCCGCATGGGAAGCCATGTGCACCGGATTCCACTCGTCCGGAGCGTCCGGTCCTCGGGGGATTGGGCCGCACGGGTGGCGTTTTCCGGACTGCCGTCGTGTCGCCGTGGCCGGATCTACTCCGTCCTTTTCAGTGTATGAGCAATAGGTGTGATCATCTCCAAATGGAATGAATCTGGACGAAGGGGTACAAGTCATGTCCCAGATCGGCGCCCCTCGCGGGAGGACATGCTCCAGGAGCCCCCGCTCCCGCACGCTCCGCTCCGTCGCCACCCTGACCAGCGCCGTCCTCGCCGTCACCGTGCTCGCCGGATGCAGCTCCGACGACGGGAACGACGGCGCCCCGGTCGCGGCCCAGGACAACGCGCCCGCGGCACGCGACGAGGTCGCCGACGGAGGCACGCTGCGCTGGGCCGTCGACGCGCTGCCCGCCACGTTCAACACCTTCCAGGCCGACGCCGACGGCACCACCTCCCGTATCGCGGGGGCCGTGCTCCCCTCCCTCTACACGCTCGACGAGCGGGGCAGGCCGCAGCGGAACGCCGACTACCTGGAGTCCGCGGAGGTCGCCGAGACGGAGCCCAAGCAGGTCGTCCTCTACAAGCTCAACCAGCAGGCGGTGTGGAGCGACGGACGCGAGATCGGGGCGCCCGACTTCGTGGCCCAGTGGCGGGCGCTGAGCGGCCGCGACACCGCGTACTGGACCGCCCGCAACGCCGGCTACGAGCGGATCGAGAAGATCGAGCGGGGCAAGAGCGACCTGGAGGTACGGGTCACCTTCTCCAAGCCCTACGCCGACTGGCAGTCCCTCTTCACCCCGCTGTACCCGAAGGAGGTGATGGGCTCTCCCGACTCCTTCAACGACGGGGCCCGCACCACCCTCAAGGCCACTGCAGGACCGTTCCTGCTGAAGGCGACCGACCGCAAGAACGGCGATGTCACCCTCACCCGCAACCCCCGCTGGTGGGGCCGGCCCGCCAAGCTCGACAGCATCGTCCTCAGGGCCGTCCCCCGCGCCGAGCGCGCCGCCGCCCTCGCCGCCGGCACCCTCGACCTGGCCGAGATCGACCGGTCCACCGCCGAGCGGATCGCCCTCGCGCTCCGCGACGCCCGCGCCGGACGCGGCGGCGCGCAGGCGGCGCTCGCCCACGGCCCCGGGTCCTCGATCACCCCCTCCAAGGCCCTGGAGTCCTGGGCGCTCGCCCACGGGTCCGACGAGGAGAAGGCGGCGGAGGTCCGGGCCGCCCGTGAGCAGAACCAGCAGGCCGTCGCCCGGTACGCGAGTACGCAGGACACCCTGGCGAAGTACGTGGTCCGCAAGTCCCTGGAGCCCGCCTACACCCAGCTCTCGCTGAACGGCGAGTCCGGCCCGCTCGCCGACGAGCGGGTACGGCGTGCGGTGGCCCGTGCCATCAACCGCCAGGAGCTGGCCGAATCCGTACTGAAGCCGCTCGGCCTCCCGGCGCATCCTCCCGGCAGTCACCTGGCCCTCGCCGGGCAGGCGGCGTACGCCGACAGCAGCGACGCGCTCGGCGAGCAGGACACCGAGGAGGCGCGGGCGCTCCTCGCCGACGCGGGCTGGGTCCCGGGCGGCGCGGCCAGGAAGCCGGCGGACGCGGGCACCAAGGCGGGCAGCGAGGCCGAGAAGAAGGCAGGGGAGAAGGAAGAGAAGAAGGCCGGCGAGAAGGCCTCCCCGAAGGCAGCGGCGGACAAGAAGGCGGCGGCGGACGAGAAGGGCAGCGACACCGCCTCCGACGAGGGCCTCTACATCGTCGGCGACGACAAGCCGGGCGAGCGCCGAGCCGCCCCCGCCGCCGTCCCGGCCCCCGCCGTCGTCCCCGCTCCCGCCGTCCCCGCCGTCGTCCCCGCCCCGGCCGTCCCCGCCGCCGGCCCCGAGAACGGCACCCGCGTCCTCGCCCCGGCCCCCGCCGCCGCCCGCCAGAGCGCCGCGCTCCTCGCCCGGGCCGAGGCCCTCGACACCGGCACGGCCGCCGCCCGTGCCGCCCACCCGGCCGACAAGGGCGTCGCCGGGGCCTACGCCCCGCGCGGCACCGCCGCCCCCGCGGCCGTGCCCGAGGCCGCCAAGGCCCTCGGCAAGGACGGCAAGGCGCTCAGCCTCCGCTTCGTCCTGCCCTCAGGCCCCGGCTCCGAGTCGCTGCGCGCGGTCGGCGACCGGATCGTCCGGATGCTCGACGCGGTCGGCATCCGCACCGAGGTCACCAAGGTCTCCGACGACAGCTTCTTCAAGGACCACGTGGCCTCGGGCGACTACGACCTGGCCCTCTACTCCTGGCCGGCCTCCGCCTTCCCGGCGACCGACGCCCGGCCGATCTTCGCCAAGCCCGAGCCCGCGTCGGATGGCTCGCTCCTGGTCGAGCAGAACTACTCGCGGGTCGGCACCGATCGTATCGACCAGTTGTTCGACCAAGCGGCGGGGACGCTCGACGAGGAGGAGGCCCGGGAGCTCGTGCGCCAGGCCGACGCCCGTATCTGGGCCGCCGCCGGCTCCATCCCCCTCTACCAGCGGCCCCAGCTCGTCGCCGCCAAGGCCGATCTGGTGAACGCCGGGGCCTGGGGTTTCGCCGCTCCCCGCTACCAGGACATCGGCTACAAGAAGGCCGAATCCTCCAAGGGCGCGGAACGAAACCGCTGAAAGCTCTGAAAGTGCAGGTCACAACCTCAGAAGCAGCTCAATTTCCTTGCCCGCCGGTGATCCCGGCGGGCAGGATCGCGTCGGCCGCTTGACCCGGCCCGTCCACTGTCACTTCGCAGGCCCCCCTCGCACGTGCACCGCCGTCGTACCTCTGTCGTACCTCCGTCGCGCCGCACCCCGGGCGCGGCGGCGAACCCCCCAGTAGACCCTCTCGGATCCGGGCGGGGAAGCCCCTTGCGCGGCAGCCCCGTACCATAGGAGGTAGCCGTGGCGCGTCCGCCCGGCGGGCGTACGAGGAACTGACGCCGCATCCCACGATCCGAGAGAAGCGCAAGCACCCATGCCCACGCGCCACGACATCCGTAACGTCGCCATCGTCGCCCACGTCGACCACGGCAAGACGACCATCGTCGACGCCATGCTCAAGCAGGCCGGTGCCTTCGCCGCCCACCAGCAGCTCGACGACCGCATGATGGACTCGAACGACCTGGAGCGTGAGAAGGGCATCACGATCCTCGCCAAGAACACGGCGGTGAAGTATCACCCCAAGGACGGCGGGGCCCCGATCACGATCAACATCATCGACACCCCCGGCCACGCCGACTTCGGTGGCGAGGTCGAGCGCGGTCTCTCGATGGTGGACGCGGTCGTCCTCCTCGTGGACGCCTCCGAGGGTCCGCTCCCGCAGACCCGCTTCGTGCTGCGCAAGGCCCTCCAGCAGCGCAAGCCCGTCATCCTCTGCATCAACAAGACGGACCGCCCGGACTCCCGGATCGACGAGGTCGTCAACGAGACCTACGACCTCTTCCTGGACCTGGACGCGGACGAGGACCAGATCGAGTTCCCGATCGTCTACGCCTGCGGCCGTGACGGCATCGCCTCGCTGACCAAGCCGGAGAACGGCACGGTCCCGCAGGACTCCGACAGCCTGGAGCCGTTCTTCTCCACCATCCTGGAGCACGTCCCGGCCCCGGTGTACGACGAGGAGGCCCCGCTCCAGGCCCACGTCACCAACCTCGACGCCGACAACTTCCTCGGCCGCATCGCGCTGCTCCGCGTCGAGCAGGGCGAGCTGCGCAAGGGCCAGACGGTCGCGTGGATCAAGCGGGACGGCACGATCTCCAACGTCCGCATCACCGAGCTGATGATGACCGAGGCGCTCACCCGCAAGCCGGCGGAGGTCGCCGGCCCCGGTGACATCTGCGCCGTCGCCGGTATCCCGGACATCATGATCGGCGAGACGCTGGCCGACCCGGAGAACCCGATCGCGCTGCCGCTGATCACGGTCGACCAGCCGGCCATCTCCATGACCATCGGTACGAACACCTCGCCGCTCGTCGGCCGCGGTGGCACGGGCAAGGGCGCGGACGCCAAGTCCGCGGTCAAGCAGCGCAAGGTCACCGCCCGCCAGGTCAAGGACCGCCTGGACCGCGAGCTCATCGGCAACGTCTCGCTCCGCGTCCTCGACACCGAGCGTCCCGACGCCTGGGAGGTCCAGGGCCGTGGTGAGCTCGCGCTCGCCATCCTGGTCGAGCAGATGCGCCGCGAGGGCTTCGAGCTGACCATCGGCAAGCCGCAGGTCGTCACGAAGCTCGTCGACGGCAAGGTGCACGAGCCCGTCGAGCGCCTCACGGTCGACGTGCCCGAGGAGCACATGGGCGCGGTCACGCAGCTCATGGGTGTCCGCAAGGGCCGCATGGACAACATGTCGAACCACGGCTCCGGCTGGGTCCGCATGGAGTTCGTCGTTCCGTCCCGTGGCCTCATCGGCTTCCGTACGGAGTTCCTCACCAACACCCGCGGTACGGGCATCGCCCACTCGATCCACGAGGGCCACGAGCCGTGGTTCGGCACGCTGACGACCCGTAACAACGGTTCGCTGGTCGCCGACCGCGCCGGCGCCGTCACCGCCTTCGCGATGACGAACCTCCAGGAGCGCGGCGTCCTGTTCACCGACCCCGGCACCGAGGTGTACGAGGGCATGATCGTCGGCGAGAACTCGCGCTCCGACGACATGGACGTGAACATCACCAAGGAGAAGAAGCTCACCAACATGCGCTCCTCCTCGGCCGACTCCTTCGAGGCGATCGTGCCGCCGCGCAAGCTCTCCCTGGAGCAGTCCCTGGAGTTCTGCCGCGACGACGAGTGCGTCGAGGTGACCCCGGAGGCCGTGCGCATCCGCAAGGTGATCCTCGACCAGAACGCGCGCGGTCGTGCGACTTCCCGCGCCAAGAACAGCTGAGTAAGGTCGCATACGGCCGAGCGCGGCTGGGTAGGTCGTCGACCTGTGATCTTCGCCGCTCTCCGCTGACATGACGTCAGCACCGGAGCCCGGACCCCCACAGACACCTGTGGGGGTCCGGGCTTTTCGTCAAGTTCGGTCAACTCCATTTCGGAGGCCGGGTGTCCGCATATCGACCATCGCTCTCCGGTACGTGTGTTAACAGTCCGTTTCGCGGGTGTCTGTCTGTGCTCAGTTTGTCCGGATTTCGGTATCTGGGTGCCTGGTGATGTTGTCAAAACGAGACCACTTAAGTGTGGTTTACAGCCCGGACGTACTTAATAGTTGGCTCCATTGAGCTCGGGTCAATGGGTCACGCACTGTGGGGAGTGCCGACTCACGAGCACACTCGGGGTACTTGGGTGCAACGCCGTCAGGGGTGTCGGCGAACTCGGAGTGCCCCTCTTGTAGTGACAAAAGTGGACTCATGAGGAGGAACCCATGCGCGGTGCCAAGAGCGCCAAGTGGGTAACGGGCGCGATCATCGTTGCCCTTGCTGCGACCGCCTGTGGCGGGGGTAAGAGCGACGGCGGCGACGCCAAGGGCGCTGTTGACCCGAACGGGATTTTCTCCGTGGAGCTGGGCGAGCCTGAGAAGCCCCTGCTCACCGGTGACACGATGGAGTCCAACGGCTCCGCCGTGATGGCCGGCCTGTTCTCGACCCTGGTCGACTACAAGGCCGACGGCTCCCTGGAGATGATCAACGCCGAGTCGGTCACCACGACGGACTCGAAGACCTGGACCGTCAAGCTCAAGCCGGGCTGGACCTTCCACGACGGCACCCCGGTGACCTCGAAGTCCTACGTGGACGCGTGGAACTGGAACGCCAGCCTGAAGAACGCCCAGGGCCTCGCGTCCTGGTTCGCGGACATCAAGGGCTTCGAGAAGGTCCACCCCGACGCCGAGGGTGCGAAGCAGACCGCCGAGAAGCTCGATGGTCTGACCGTCGTCGACGAGACCACCTTCAAGATCGAGCTCTCGAAGGCCGTCCCGTACTTCGGTCACAAGCTCGCCTACATCGTCTTCGCCCCGCTCCCCGAGTCCTTCTACAAGGACCCGGCCGCGGGTGGCCAGAAGCCGGTCGGCAACGGTCCCTACAAGTTCAAGAGCTGGGACCACAAGAAGAAGATCGAGATCGTCCGCTACGACGACTACAAGGGCCCGAACAAGGCGAAGAACGGCGGTGTGGTCTTCAAGAACTACACCACCCTCGAGGCCGCGTACGAGGACCTGAAGTCCGGCAACGTCGACGTCCTGCGTCAGATCGCGCCGAAGGACCTCCCGGTCTACCGCCAGGACCTCGGCGACCGCGCCGTGGACCAGCCGTACTCCGCGATCCAGACGATGGCCATCGCCTTCTACGCCGACCAGTGGAAGAAGCCGAAGCAGGTCGACCCGAAGGTCATCCAGGGTCTGTCCATGGCGATCGACCGTGCCACCATCACCAAGACGGTGCTGCAGGGTACGCGTGAGCCCGCGACCGGCTGGGTCGCCAAGGGCGTCCTGGGCTTCCAGGAGGACGGTGGCGCCGGCGTCACCAAGTTCGACCCGGCGAAGGCCAAGGAGCTCATCAAGGCCGGCGGCGGCGTCCCCGGCAACAAGATCTCCATCCAGTTCAACGCCGACGGTGGCCACAAGGAGTGGGTGGACGCTGTCTGCAACTCCATCACCCAGGCCACGTCCGTCCAGTGTGTCGGCGACGGCAAGCCGGACTTCCAGGCCGACCTGAACGCCCGTAAGACCAAGCAGGTCAAGTCGATCTACCGCTCCGGCTGGGTGCTCGACTACCCGGTGAACGCCAACTTCATCTCGGACCTGTTCCGCACGGGTGCGGCGGGCAACCAGGGCGACTTCTCGAACAAGGCGCTGGACGCGAAGATCGCCAAGGCCGACTCGGCTCCGACGCTCGACGAGTCTGTGAAGCAGTTCCAGGCGATCGAGAAGGAGCTGGTCAACTACATGCCGTCGATCCCGCTCTGGTACTACAAGGTCAACGCGGGCTACTCCGAGAAGGTTTCGGGCGTGGCTTACGGTCAGGACGGCGACCCGATCCTGACCGGCGTCGAGGTCACGAAGTAATCACCCAAGCGTAGTCCGCACGCCGTCTCGGGACTGACGGATCGTCAGTCCCGTCTCGGTGCCTTACGCAGCGGCTGGGGGGCCCTTCCACGACATCGCCATGCCCGTAAGCAGGGCAGGGCTGTCGGGGGAGGGCCCTCGGCTGCGGCCGTCACATCTCAACGGAGGCATGATGGGGCGCTATGTCGCACGACGACTGCTCCAGATGATCCCGGTGTTTTTCGGGACAACCCTGCTGATCTTCCTCATGGTCTACAGCCTGCCCGGCGACCCCGTGGCCGGACTGTTCGGTGACAAGGGCGCGTCCCCCACCACCATCGCGGAGATCAGACACAAGCTCGGTCTCGACCAGCACATCCTGAAGCAGTACTGGGATTACATCACCGGGATCCTCTTCCACTTCGACTTCGGGACGCAGCTCCGCAACGACCGTCCCGTCACCGAGGTGCTGGGCGACGCGTTCCCCGTCACGCTGCAGCTCGCAGCGCTCGCCTTCGCCGTCGAGCTCATCTTCGGCATCGGCCTCGGCGTCATCGCCGGTCTCCGCGCCGGCCGCCTGGCCGACAACGCCATCCTGATCTTCACGCTGCTGATCATCTCGATCCCGGTCTTCGTGCTCGGCTTCATCATCAAGATGGTGTTCGCCTTCGAGCTCGGATGGATCGCACCGAACGTCAGCAACGACCAGTTGCTCTCCGAGATGATCGCTCCGGCCATCGTCCTCGGCGGTCTCTCCCTTGCCTATGTGGCACGGCTCACCCGCACCTCCATGGCGGAGAACCTCCGCGCGGACTACATGCGCACGGCCGTCGCCAAGGGCCTGCCGAAGAGCCGCGTCATCGGCGTCCACCTGATGCGCAACTCGCTGATCCCGGTCGTCACCTTCCTCGGTACCGACATCGGCGCCCTCATGGGCGGCGCGGTCGTCACCGAAGGCATCTTCAACGTCAAGGGTGTCGGTGGTCTGATCTACGAGTCGATCACCCGGCGCGAGGGCACCACCCTCGTCGGCCTCGTCACGATCCTGGTCGTCGTCTACCTCATCACCAGCCTGCTCATCGACCTGCTGTACGCGGTCCTGGACCCGAGGATCCGGTATGCCTGACGTGACCAAGACCGCGACCGCGGCCGCCACCGGGGACGCCGTCACCACCCCCTCGGTGGACGTGGCCGACATCAAGGGCGAGAAGGCGCGCAGCCTCTGGGGCGACGCCTGGAGCGACCTGCGCCGCAACCCGTACTTCATCGTGTCGTCGGTGCTGATCTTCTTCCTGCTGCTGATCTCCGCCTTCCCGAGCCTGTTCACCAGCGCCTCGCCCACCACGGGTGACCTCGTCCGGCACTACGTGGGCAAGCCCGATCTCGGCAACATCGGCTCGGAGGGCTGGCTCGGCTACGACATCCAGGGCCGCTCCGTCTACGCCCGACTGATCTACGGCACCCGTGCCTCGATCATCGTCGGCATCTGCGTCACCGCGATCGTCACCGTCGTCGGCGGCATCACGGGCATGATCGCCGGCTACTTCGGCGGCTGGATCGACGCGCTCATGTCCCGGATCACCGACATCTTCTTCGGCATCCCGTTCCTGCTCGGCGCCATGGTCGTCCTGCAGGCGTTCGTCGACCGCACCGTCTGGGTCGTCGTCTTCGCCCTCGCCTTCCTCGGCTGGACGCAGATGGCCCGCGTCATGCGCGGTGCCGTGATCACGGTCAAGCACGCCGACTACGTCCACGCGGCGAAGGCCCTCGGCGCCGGCACGACCCGGATCCTCTTCCGGCACATCCTGCCCAACGCCATGGCCCCCGTGATCGTCGTCGCGACCATCGCGCTCGGCGGCTACATCTCGGCCGAGGCCACCCTGTCCTACCTGGGCCTGGGCCTTGCCTCCCCGACCGTCTCGTGGGGTGTCGACATCTCCGCGGGTGTTCAGGCGATCCGTACGTCGCAGCACATCCTGCTGTACCCGTCGATCATGCTGAGCCTCACCGTTCTGGCGTTCATCATGCTCGGCGAAGCCGTCCGCAACGCCCTCGACCCCAAGCTGCGCTGAGGAGGGCGTAAAAGATGAGCATCATCGACAAGACCGCGGCCGTCCCGGCGCCGCGCGACGGCGCCGACCACAACGGTCCGCTGCTCGAAGTCCGCGACCTGCACGTCGAGTTCCACACCCGTGACGGTGTGGCCAAGGCGGTCAACGGTGTCAACTACTCGGTGAACGCCGGCGAGACCCTCGCCGTCCTCGGCGAGTCCGGCTCCGGCAAGTCCGTCACCGCGCAGGCCATCATGGGCATCCTCGACATGCCGCCCGGCAAGATCCCGCAGGGCGAGATCCTGTTCCGCGGCCAGGACATGCTGAAGATGTCCGAGGAGGAGCGCCGGAAGATCCGCGGCCGGAAGATCGCGATGATCTTCCAGGACGCGCTGTCCTCCCTCAACCCGGTCCTCAGCGTCGGCTACCAGCTCGGCGAGATGTTCCGGGTGCACCAGGGCCTGTCCAAGAAGGACGCCAAGGTCAAGGCCATCGAGCTGATGGACAAGGTCAAGATCCCCGCCGCCGCGGCGCGGGTCTCCGACTACCCCCACCAGTTCTCCGGCGGCATGCGCCAGCGCATCATGATCGCCATGGCGCTCGCGCTGGAGCCGGACCTGATCATCGCCGACGAGCCCACCACGGCTCTCGACGTGACCGTCCAGGCCCAGGTCATGGACCTCCTCGCGGAGCTCCAGCGGGAATACAACATGGGCCTGATCCTGATCACCCACGACCTCGGCGTCGTCGCCGACGTCGCGGACAAGATCGCCGTGATGTACGCCGGCCGGATCGTCGAGCAGGCGCCGGTGCACGAGCTGTACGGCCGCCCCGCGCACCCGTACACCCGGGGCCTCCTGGACTCGATCCCGCGCCTGGACCAGAAGGGCCAGGAGCTGTACGCGATCAAGGGCCTGCCGCCCAACCTGCTCCGCGTGCCCTCCGGTTGCGCCTTCAACCCGCGCTGCCCCAAGGCCGACGACATCTGCCGTACGGAGATCCCGGCCCTGACGCCGGTCACCGAGCAGGACGGCGCGGATCTCCCGGGCCGTAAGAGCGCCTGCCACTTCTGGAAGGAGACGATCCATGGCTGACCTCAGCAAGAACGACGAGGCCGTGGCCGCATCCGAGGCGGAGGCCGTAGCCGCCATCGAGGCGCCCGTGGGCCGCGGTGAGCCGATCCTCCAGGTGCGTGGCCTGAAGAAGCACTTCCCGCTGACGCAGGGCATCCTCTTCAAGAAGCAGGTCGGCGCGGTCAAGGCCGTGGACGGGGTCTCCTTCGACCTCTACCAGGGCGAGACCCTCGGCATCGTGGGCGAGTCCGGCTGTGGCAAGTCCACGGTCGCCAAGCTCCTGATGAACCTGGAGCGGGCCACCGCCGGCGAGGTCTTCTACAAGGGCCAGGACATCACCAAGCTGTCCGGGCGCGCGCTGAAGGCCGTCCGCCGCAACATCCAGATGGTGTTCCAGGACCCGTACACCTCGCTCAACCCGCGCATGACGGTCGGCGACATCATCGGGGAGCCCTTCGACATCCACCCCGAGGTGGCCCCGAAGGGCGACCGGCGCCGCAAGGTGCAGGAGCTCCTCGACGTCGTCGGTCTCAACCCCGAGTACATCAACCGGTACCCGCACCAGTTCTCCGGCGGTCAGCGCCAGCGCATCGGCATCGCCCGCGGCCTCGCGCTCAACCCGGAGATCATCATCTGCGACGAGCCGGTGTCGGCCCTGGACGTCTCCGTCCAGGCGCAGGTCATCAACCTGATGGAGAAGCTCCAGGACGAGTTCAACCTCTCCTACCTCTTCATCGCGCACGACCTGTCGATCGTCCGGCACATCTCGGACCGCGTCGGCGTCATGTACCTCGGCAAGATGGCCGAGATCGGTACGGACGAGCAGATCTACGAGCACCCGACGCACCCGTACACGCAGGCGCTGCTCTCCGCGGTGCCGGTGCCGGACCCGGAGGCCCGCGCGCACCGCGAGCGGATCATCCTCACCGGTGACGTCCCCTCGCCGGCGAACCCGCCGTCGGGCTGCAGCTTCCGCACCCGCTGCTGGAAGGCGCAGGAGAAGTGCGCGCAGGAGACGCCGCTCCTCGCGGTCCCGCAGCGCTTCCAGGGCCAGGACACCCCGGCCGCGCACTTCTCGGCGTGCCACTTCGCCGAGGAGAAGCAGGTCGTCCCGGTGCACTGACGCACCGAAGTCCTGACGCGCTGGTTCACCGAGCGCGTCAGGACGAAGGGCGCCCCGATCCGTACGTACGGATCGGGGCGCCCTTCGTCGTGTCACGGAGAGCGGGGCGTCCATCCGGTCGTCGTAAAAGTGCACCCCCGTCAATATCGGGTGATATTGGGGCCTAAGTCACGCTTAGGACATTCGGGAGGCACTCCATGCGCGGAGCCACGCACGCCAAGTGGGCCGCTCTGGCCACCGCCGTCGCCCTCGCGGCGACCGCCTGCGGTGGCGGCGACAGCGGCGGTGGCGGCGGGGGTGCCGACGGCATCGTGAGTTCTTCGTGGGGCGACCCGCAGAACCCGCTGGAGCCCGCCAACACCAACGAGGTCCAGGGCGGCAAGGTCCTCTCCATGATCTTCCGCGGACTCAAGCAGTACGACCCGAAGACCGGCGAGGCCAAGGACATGCTCGCCGAGAAGATCGAGACCACCGACTCGACCAACTTCACCATCACGGTCAAGGACGGCTGGACCTTCTCCAACGGTGAGAAGGTCACCGCCCAGTCCTTCGTCGACGCCTGGAACTACGGCGCCCATCTGAAGAACAACCAGAAGAACGCCTACTTCTTCGGCCAGATCGAGGGCTACGACCAGGTCCACCCCGAGAAGGGCGAGCCGACCGCCGAGACCATGTCCGGCCTCAAGGTCACCGGCCCCCAGACCTTCACGGTCAAGCTCACCCAGAAGTTCTCCACCTGGCCCGTCACCCTGGGCTACGTCGCCTTCGCGCCGCTCCCCAAGGCCTTCTTCGACGACCACGCGGCCTGGCTCTCGAAGCCCGTCGGAAACGGCCCGTACACCGTCGACTCGTACTCCAAGGGCTCCCAGATGGCCCTGAAGCGCTGGGACGGCTACCCCGGGACCGACAAGGCGCAGAACGGCGGCGTGACCCTCAAGGTCTACACCGACAACAACACCGCCTACACCGACCTGACGGCCGGCAACCTCGACCTCGTCGACGACGTCCCCGCCTCCCAGCTCAAGAACGTCCAGGCCGACCTCGGAGACCGGTACATCAACGTCCCCGCCGGCATCATCCAGACCCTGTCCTTCCCGTTCTACGACCCGAACTGGAACAAGCCAGGACAGGAGAAGCTCCGCCAGGGCCTCTCCATGGCCATCGACCGCGCCCAGATCACCGAGACGATCTTCCAGAAGACCCGCACCCCCGCCGTCGACTGGACCTCCCCGGTCCTCGGCGAGGAGGGTGGCTACAAGGACATCTGCGGCGACTTCTGCAAGTACGACGCGGCCGAGGCGAAGAAGCTCGTCGCGGAGGGCGGCGGCATCCCCGGCGGCACCATGAAGATCTCGTACAACGCCGACACCGGCTCCCACAAGGAATGGGTCGACGCGGTCTGCAACTCCATCAACCGCGCCCTCGGCAACGACCGCGCCTGCGTCGGCAACCCCGTCGGCACCTTCGCCGACTACCGCAACCAGGTCACCACGCAGAAGCTCACCGGCCCCTTCCGCGCCGGCTGGCAGATGGACTACCCGCTCATCCAGAACTTCCTGCAGCCGCTCTACTACACCAACGCCTCGTCCAACGACGGCAAGTACACCGACCCCGAGTTCGACAAGCTCGTCAACCAGGCCAACGCCGAGGCGGACACCGCCAAGGCCGTCGGACTCTTCCAGCAGGCCGAGGAAGTCCTCCGCGACGACATGGGCGCCGTCCCGCTCTGGTACCAGAACGGCAGCGCCGGCTACTCGGACCGGGTCACCAACGTCTCCCTGAACCCCTTCAGCGTCCCGGTCTACGACCAGATCAAGGTCAACTGACGCCGTAGCAGGTCGGAGGCGTACGGCCCGGCCCGCGGACCCCCGCGCCGGGCCGTACGCCTTCCCGGTACCCCCCACCCGGAGCCAACCCCCGGAGCCCCCCATGGGTCGTTATGTGATCCGGCGACTGCTGCAGATGATCCCGGTCTTCTTCGGCGCCACGCTGCTGATCTTCCTGATGGTGAACGTGATGGGCGATCCCATCGCCGGACTGTGCGGCGACCGCCAGTGCGACCCGGCGACCGCGGCCCAGCTCGAGAAGGAGTTCGGCCTCGACAAGCCCGTCTGGCAGCAATACCTGACCTACATGGGCAACGTCTTCACCGGCGACTTCGGCACGGCCTTCAACGGCCAGGAGGTCACCGAGCTGATGGCGAACGCCTTCCCGGTCACCATCCGCCTCACCATCGTCGCCATCCTCTTCGAGATCGTCATCGGCATCAGCCTCGGCGTCCTCACCGGCCTCAAGCGCGGGCGTCCCGTCGACACCACCGTGCTGCTGCTGACCCTGGTCGTCATCTCCGTGCCGACCTTCGTCACCGGCCTGCTGCTCCAGCTCCTCCTCGGCGTGAAGTGGGGCTGGATCAAACCGGCCGTCTCCAGCGAGGCCACGTTCGGCGAGCTGATCGTCCCCGGACTCGTCCTCGCCTCGGTCTCCCTCGCGTACGTCACCCGGCTCACCCGGACCTCCATCGCCGAGAACAAACGAGCCGACTACGTCCGCACCGCCGTCGCCAAGGGTCTGCCCCGCCGCCGGGTCATCACCCGTCACCTGCTGCGCAACAGCCTCATCCCGGTGGTGACCTTCATCGGAACGGACATCGGCGCGCTCATGGGCGGAGCCATCGTCACCGAACGGATCTTCAACATCCACGGCGTCGGCTACCAGCTCTACCAGGGCATCCTGCGCCAGAACACCCAGACCGTGGTCGGCTTCGTGACCGTCCTCGTCCTGGTCTTCCTGGTGGCGAACCTGCTCGTCGACCTCCTGTACGCCGTCCTTGACCCGAGGATCCGCTATGCCTGAGCAGCCTCAGCCGTTCGACGACGGCCGCGCGATCAACCACACCGGAGCCGGAGGCGGGACCGACCTCGCGATGGACGAGGGCGAGACGCTGGAGAAGACCCCGGGCGGCCCCCAGGGCACCGGTGCCGACAAGAAGCCCCGCTCCCTCTGGTCCGACGCCTGGCACGACCTTCGCCGGAACCCGGTCTTCATCATCTCCGGGCTGATCATCGTCTTCCTGGTGGTCATCGCCATCTGGCCGCAGCTCATCGCCAGCGGCAACCCCCTGGACTGCGACCTCTCCAAGGCGCAGGAGGGCTCCCAGCCCGGTCACCCCTTCGGCTTCAACGGCCAGGGCTGCGACGTCTACACCCGTACGGTCTACGGAGCCAGGGCCTCCGTCCAGGTCGGCCTCTTCGCCACCCTCGGCGTGACCCTCCTCGGCTCCGTCCTCGGCGGCCTCGCCGGCTTCTACGGCGGCGCCTGGGACGGCTTCCTCTCCCGCATCACCGACGTCTTCTTCGCGATCCCCGTCATCCTCGGCGGCCTCGTCCTGCTCTCCGTCGTCAGCAACAACAGCGTCTGGCCCGTCATCGGCTTCATGGTGCTCCTCGGCTGGCCGCAGCTCTCCCGCATCGCCCGCGGCTCCGTCATCACCGTCAAGCAGAACGACTACGTGCAGGCCGCCCGCGCGCTCGGCGCCTCCAACTCGCGGATGATGCTCCGGCACATCACGCCCAACGCGCTCGCGCCCGTCATCGTCGTCGCGACCATCGCCCTCGGCACGTACATCTCGCTGGAAGCCACGCTCTCCTTCCTCGGCGTCGGCCTCAAGCCCCCCACCGTCTCCTGGGGCATCGACATCTCCTCGGCCGCCGCCTACGTGCGCAACGCCCCGCACATGCTGCTCTGGCCCTCCGGCGCGCTCGCCATCACCGTGCTCGCCTTCATCATGCTCGGCGACGCCGTCCGCGACGCCCTCGACCCCAAGCTGAGGTAGGGACCCATGCTGCTCGAAGTGCGCGACCTGCACGTGGAGTTCCACACCCGCGAGGGCGTCGCCAAGGCGGTCAACGGCGTCGACTACTCCGTCGACGCCGGCGAGACCCTCGCCGTCCTCGGCGAGTCCGGCTCCGGCAAGTCCGTCACCGCCCAGGCCGTCATGGGCATCCTCGACATCCCCCCGGGCAGGATCACCAAAGGCGAGATCCTCTTCCAGGGCCAGGACCTCCTGAAGCTCAAGGAGGAGGACCGGCGCAAGGTCCGCGGCGCCAAGATGGCGATGATCTTCCAGGACGCCCTGTCCTCCCTCAACCCCGTCATCAGCGTCGGCGACCAGCTCGGCGAGATGTTCCAGGTCCACCAGGGCATGTCCCGGAAGGACTCCAAGGCCAAGGCCGTCGAACTGATGGACCGGGTCCGCATCCCCGCCGCCAAGGAACGCGTCGGCCAGTACCCGCACCAGTTCTCCGGCGGCATGCGCCAGCGCATCATGATCGCGATGGCACTCGCCCTCGAACCCGAGCTGATCATCGCCGACGAGCCCACCACCGCCCTCGACGTCACCGTCCAGGCCCAGGTCATGGACCTGCTCGCCGAGCTCCAGCGCGAACTCCACATGGGCCTCATCCTCATCACCCACGACCTCGGGGTCGTCGCCGACGTCGCCGACAAGATCGCCGTCATGTACGCCGGCCGGATCGTCGAACGCGCCCCCGTCCACGAGATCTACAAGGCCCCCGCCCACCCCTACACCAAGGGCCTCCTCGAATCGATCCCGCGCCTGGACCAGAAGGGCCAGGAGCTGTACGCGATCAAGGGACTGCCGCCCAACCTGCTGAACATCCCGCCCGGCTGCGCCTTCAACCCCCGCTGCCCGCTGGCCAGGGACCGCTGCCGGACCGACGTACCCCCGCTGTACGAGGTGACCGAGTCCCCGGTACCGCGCACCAGCGCCTGCCACTTCTGGAAGGAGTGCCTCCATGGCTGAGACCGCTGAGGGGGCCGGGACGACCGGGGCGTCCGAGACGACCAGGACGCCCGAAGCGATCCTCGAAGTCCGGGGCCTCCACAAGCACTACCCGCTCACCCGGGGCGTCCTCTTCAAGAAGCAGGTCGGCGCCGTCAAGGCGGTCGACGGCGTCGACTTCGACCTCGCCGCAGGAGAGACCCTCGGCATCGTCGGCGAGTCCGGCTGCGGCAAGTCGACCGTGGCGAAGATGCTGGTCAACCTGGAACGGCCGACGTCCGGCTCGATCCGCTACAAGGGCGAGGACATCAGCACACTCTCCCCGCGCGCCCTCAAGGCCGTCCGCCGCAACATCCAGATGGTGTTCCAGGACCCGTACACCTCGCTCAACCCGCGCATGACGGTCGGCGACATCATCGGCGAGCCGTACGAGATCCACCCCGAGGTCGCCCCCAAGGGCTCCCGCCGGCAGAAGGTCCAGGACCTCCTCGACGTCGTCGGCCTCAACCCCGAGTACATCAACCGCTACCCGCACCAGTTCTCCGGCGGTCAGCGCCAGCGCATCGGCATCGCCCGCGGCCTCGCCCTCCAGCCCGAGATCATCGTCGCCGACGAACCGGTCTCCGCCCTCGACGTCTCCGTCCAGGCCCAGGTCGTCAACCTCCTGGACAACCTCCAGACCGAGTTCTCCCTGTCGTACGTCTTCATCGCCCACGACCTGTCGATCGTCCGGCACATCTCCGACCGCGTCGGCGTCATGTACCTCGGCCGGATCGTCGAGATCGGCACCGAGAACCAGATCTACGACCACCCCACCCACCCCTACACCCAGGCGCTGCTCTCCGCCGTCCCGGTCCCCGACCCCGAGGCGCGGGCCCACCGCGAACGCATCATCCTCACCGGCGACGTGCCCTCCCCGGCCAACATCCCCTCCGGCTGCCGCTTCCGCACCCGCTGCTGGAAGGCCCAGGAACGCTGCGCCCAGGAAGTCCCGCTCCTCGCCGTCCCCGCGGTCTTCCGCCTCACCGACAGCCCGGCGAGACACGACTCGGCCTGCCACTTCGCCGAGGAGAAGCAGGTCGTCCCGCCGGAGCACGACGCGAACGGACCCGAATCCCCTCCGGGTGACCGCTTCCGCAAGCCCGAAGCGCCTTAACGCGCGGGCAACGCGCCGGAAGCGGCTCCGATATACGGACACGACACACTCGACAACGTACGGCCGTGCGGGTGCCGTGAGCCGGCCGGGGGCGTCGACGACGCCCCCGGCCGGTGCCCCCTTTTTTGGCTCGGTTCGCCTCCGGGGCGCTCAAGCCGGGCTCACACGCCCGACCGTGCTCGCCCCCTCGTTCCTCGGAGGCTCCGCGCGCTCGGGCGTGTTCCCCCGGCCGCGCCCCTTCGGCTCACTCGCCGGTTCTCAGGAGCATCCCGGCCTGATGCGCGCGGGTTCCGCGGAACCGCTTGTTTCGGCGGGTGGCGACCGTGAGTATCGGGACCGTGACTGTGACACGACCGGCACGACTCACGGGCGCCGCGCTCTGCGCCGCGCTCGCCCTCATCGCCGCCGTGTGGATCCTCAAGGACCTCGCCGCGCTCGGCTCGCCCGCAGACCTCGCGTGGTACTGGGCGGGGGACCACCACTTCCTCATCCGGGGGCGGTCCGCCACCTCCCTCGTCGACCCGGTGCTCCTCGCCGCCTCCGTCGCCACCGTCGTCGCCGCCCTCCGCTCCCGCCACGCGGCCTCCGCGCTCGCCGCGACCGGCGCCGCCACCCTCGCCCTGCGGCTGCCCGGCCTCTGGGCGTCCGACAGCGGGGCCCTCGTCACCGCCTTCCTCGAACTGGCCCTCGCCACCGGTCTCGTCATCACCGCCGCCGTCGGCCGCCGCCCCGTCACCGCCGCGTACGAACAGCCCGCCACCCGTCCCCGCACCGGCCCCGCGGTCGCCGCCGGGATCCTGCTCGCCGTCGCCGCGCTCGTCGCGGTCCTGTGGGAGCTGTACTGGGCCACCGAACTGCCCCTGGAGATCACCGTCGACCGGTTCGTCGGCGGCCGGTCCGTCATCAAGGCGGCCCTCGCGCCCCCGCCCGGCTGGCTCTCCGTCGTCCTCGTCGCCCTGTACGGCACGGCCGCCGTCTCCGCCTTCGTACGGGCCCGCCACAGCCGGTCCTACGGGCTGCTCGCCGGCGTCTTCCTCACGGCCTACGGCATCGCCGAGGTCGCGCGGACCGCCCGGTACGAACTCGTCGGCCGCTTCGCGGACATCGCGACAGCCGACCGGATGGACGTCCTCAGCGCGTTCTTCGGACTGCTCGCCGGCGTCGCGGTGCTCGTCCTCCTCGCCGGACGCGGCGCCCCCGCCGCCGCGCCCGGCCCCTACCCGCCGGTCCGGATGCCGCCCCCGGCGCCGCCGTACCCGCCGCCGCCCGGCTGGTGACCCGGCGCCGGTGACTCGGGGCTGGTGTCGGGGATGGTGACTCAGCTCTCCTCCACGTCCTCCACGAGCCCCAAGGACCGCTTCAGGAAGTCCACCTGGAGCAGCAGCAGGTTCTCCGCGACCTGCTCCTGCGGCGTCATGTGGGTGACCCCGGTCAGCGGCAGCACCTCGTGCGGCCGGCCCGCCGCGAGCAGCGCGGAGGACAGCCGCA
Source organism: Streptomyces sp. NPDC058664 (assembly GCF_042716635.1). NCBI lineage: Bacteria > Bacillati > Actinomycetota > Actinomycetes > Kitasatosporales > Streptomycetaceae > Streptomyces > Streptomyces sp. NPDC058664. The sequence goes on from NZ_JBHXRW010000005.1 coordinate 104,039, forward strand.
GCGCGTGCGCGACCACCACGTTGTCGTCCGCGAGACCGTGCACGATCATCATCGGCCGCACCGGGACCTCCGGCGACGAGAGGCCGTCGTCGGTGAGCAGCGACTGCGCCGCGTACACCTCCGGATCGTCCTGCGGAGTGCCGAGGTACCGCTCCGTGTAGTGGGTGTCGTACAGCCTCCAGTCCGCCACCGGCGCACCCGCGACGGCCGCGTGGAACACGTCCGGCCGCTGGAGCACCGCCCGTGCCGCCAGGTAACCGCCGTACGACCAGCCACGGATCGCGACCCGCTCCAGATCGAGCGGGAAGCGCCCGGCGAGCGCCCTGAGCGCCTCCACCTGGTCGTCGAGGGTCGGCGAGAAGTCCCGCGCGATCGCCTTCTCCCAGGCGGGGGAGCGGCCCGGCGTGCCCCGTCCGTCCGCCACGACCACCGCGAAGCCCTGGTCGGCGAACCACTGGGACGTCAGATGCGGGTTGTGGGCGGCGACCACCCGGGGCCCGTGCGGACCGCCGTACGGATCCATCAGGACCGGCAGTGGCCCGTCACCCTCCTCGTACCCGGAGGGCAGCAGCACCGCGCACGGGATCCGCCGCGCGCCCGCCTCCGTGAGCCGCACCCGGGCGGTGATCACCGGCTCCTTGGCGTACGAGCCCACCACCGCGACCTGTTCGCCGTCCCGGAGCACCCGCGCCACGCTCCCCGGCGCCTCGGGCCGCGCCGACACGAGGACGGTCACCGCCCCGGAGCGCACGGCGCCGTGCACCCCGACGCCCCCGGACAGCCGCTCGGCGCCCGCGCCGGTCACCCGGTACACATGGACCTCACCGGTCTCGGGGACGGCCGCGTCCGCGCCCGCCGACGCCGACACGAGGACGTCGCCGTCCCCGATGTCGAGCACGGCCCGGACGTGCAGCGAGGCCCCGGTGAGCGCCTTGTCCCCCACGGCCAGGGCCCGGGCGCCGCTCTCGTCCGTGACGCGCACGAGCCGCCCGTCCGGAGCCCACGCCGGCACCCCCGGCAGCAGCTCCAGCCACACCGGATCCGTCTCCTCCCGTACGGCCGTCGTCGCCCCGGACTCCGGGTCCACCGCCAGGAACAGCTGTCCGCGCTGGTCCCGCGCCTGGACGAGGAGCAGCGGAGCCCCGGCCGCCGACCAGTGGACCCGCGCCAGGTACGGGTACCGCTCCCGGTCCCACCGCACCTCCGTACGCCCCCCGTCGAGGCCCACGACGAACAGCCGGACCTCCGCGTTGTCCGTACCGGCCGCCGGATACGCCATCGACTGCGGCTCCCGGTCCGGATGCGCCGGGTCGGCGATCCACCAGCGCCGCACCGCCCGGTCGTCCGCCCGCGCGACGAGCAGCCGGTCCGAGCCGGGGGACCACCAGAAACCCCGCTCCCTGCCCATCTCCTCGGAGGCGATGAATTCGGCCAATCCGTAGGAGACGTGCCCGTCCTCCGGAACGGCCAGCTCCCGGTCCCCGGAGCCGTCCGCGCCCACCACCCGCAGCGCGCCCCCCGTCACGTACGCCACGAACCGCCCGTCCGGCGAGGGCCGGGGGTCGATCACCGGCCCCGGCACCGGCAGTTCCCGCGCCGTCCCCGCCCGCAGCTCCGCCGTGAACAGCCGCCCCGACAGGGTGAACGCCGCCAACTCCACCGCCCCGTCCACCGCGTAGGACACCACCCCGGCCGAGCCCTCCCGGCTCCGCTCCCGGCGCGCCCGCTCCTGCGGCGAGAGCTCCTCCTCCGCCCCCGCGAGCAGCACCTCGGGATCGGCCGCCACCCGTTCCCCGGGCGCGCCGCCGTCGCGGGGCAGGTCGAGGACCCAGAGCCGGTGCGAACGGTCGGTCCCCGACGCGGACCTGACGAACACCACGCGCTCCCCGTCCGGGGAGATCGAGAAGGCACGCGGGACCCCCAGGGTGAACCGCTGGGTCCTGGCGTGCTGGCGGGGGAAGGAGAGCCCGGCCGAGGGTGTGGCCGACTGCTGTCGAGACAAGGTCATGCGGCTGAAACTAGCGCCGTGCGCCCCCCTCGTGCCTCCGTCCGCCGATCGATGCGGCCGCACGGATAGTTATGATCCGTAGCGCTAGGTGGGTATGCATCCGATCGGCATGTCCCCTGGCACATGCTGATCGACCGAACCGCTCGAATATCCGACCGAAGAAGTGTGGAGGTGAACCGCCGTGGCACTCTCGATCTCCGTGGTGGTGCTGCTGGCGATCGTCGTCTTCCTTCTGATCCGGAAATCCGGATTGAAGGCGGGACATGCGGCGGTCTGCGCGCTCCTGGGCTTCTATCTGGCGAGCTCGTCCATCGCTCCGTCCATCAGCACCCTCACCACGAACGTGGCGAACATGGTCGGCGGCCTCAAGTTCTGACCCTCGCGTTCCGCGTACCCGCACGTACCGACCTGACACCCGGTCCGACCTCGTAGGGTGGGGAGCATGTCCGATCTCCCCGCCCGCCGTCTGCTGCTCGTGCACGCGCACCCGGACGACGAGTCGATCAACAACGGCGCCACCATGGCCAGGTACGCGGCCGAGGGCGCCCTCGTCACCCTGGTCACCTGCACGCTGGGCGAGGAGGGCGAGGTCATCCCGCCCGAGCTCGCCCACCTGGCCCCCGACCGGGAGGACCGGCTCGGCCCCCACCGCGTCGGCGAACTCGCCGCCGCGATGACCGAGCTGGGCGTCACCGACCACCGCTTCCTCGGTGGCCCCGGGCGCTTCCGCGACTCCGGAATGATGGGCGCCGAACAGAACAAGCGTGAGAACGCCTTCTGGAACACCGACGTCGACACCGCCGCCCCCCACCTCGTCGAGGTGATCAGGGAGACCCGCCCCCAGGTCCTCGTCACCTACGACCCCGACGGCGGATACGGCCACCCCGACCACATCCAGGCCCACCGGGTCGCCATGCGCGCCGCCGAACTGGCCGCGGACCCGGCCTACCGGCCCGACCTCGGCCTTGCCCACCCGATCGCCAAGATCTACTGGAACCGCGTCCCGCGCCCCGTCGCCGAGGCCGCCTTCGCCCGGCTCCACGCCGAGGGCTCCGCCTTCCCGGCCGTCGCCGCGATCGACGACGTCCCCGGCGTCGTCGACGAGGACCGGATCACCACCGAGATCGACGCGGGCCCGGAGCACGCCGCCCGCAAGAGCGCGGCGATGGCCGCGCACGCCACCCAAGTCGCCGTCGACGGTCCCTTCTTCGCGCTCTCCAACGACCTGGGCCAGCCGATCTTCACCACCGAGTACTACGAGCTGGTCCAGGGCGTCCCCGGCGCCCCCGCCGGGGAGCGCGAGACGGACCTCTTCGCGGGGGTGACCGCGTGAGCGCCCCCACTCCCGGCACGCCGCCCGCCTCCCGTAACGCCCGGTTCGTCTGGTACGCGGTGCTTGTCGTCCTCGGTGCCCTCGTCGGCACCGCCGGCTCCCTCGTCCAGGCCGCCTGGCTCCCCGGCGGCCTGTTCCTCGCACTCCTCGCGACCGCCGCCCTCTGCTACGGAGGACTGCGCGCCACCGGCACCCAGACCGGTGCCGTCACCGGTGCGGCCGGCTGGCTCCTCGCCGTCATCCTGCTCAGCCTCGGACGCCCCGAGGGCGACGGGGTGTTCGCCGGAGGCGTCGGCGAGCTGCTCTTCCTCTTCGGAGGCATGGCGGTCGCTGTGATGTGCGCCACGCTGTCCCGGTCGCCGCGACCGACCCCTTGAACAGGACGACTTGAGTCCGGGGACGTCCTGACTTCGGCCGGATTGCCCGTCGTCCGTCACCCGGGGGTCGGGTATATGACGGCGGCGGCCAGTATGGTGGTGCGCGCCGCCGAACCGCCCGGGTTACACGAGCATCAGCAAGAGCGGGCGGTGGAGCCAACCGGGAGATCCTGCTTTGAGTCGTGAAACTGGTCGAGAGACTGACAGTTCGTCCTCCGGCGCCCAGGGGCGCGGTGGAGCCGCGTACCCCTCGGGTACACCGCCGTACGGATCCCGCCAGTATCCGTCGCTCCACCCCTCGCAGGACGCGCCGGAGGAGACCGCCGCGCCCGCTCCGCCGGAGGAGCCCAAGACCGAGACGACGCTGACGACCCGGATCCGGATCAACATCCCGGGTTCGCGGCCGATCCCGCCGGTCGTCGTCCGCAAGACGGTCAACGAGACCTCCGCGCCGGAACCCGCGCCCGCGCCCGCCGTGGAGCCGGCCCCCGAGCCGGCACCGGCCCCCGAGCCGCCGCAGGCCGAGCAGGCGCCCAAGGCGAAGGAGACGAGCGACTGGTTCGCGCCCCGCAAGGCGGCGCCCCAGAGCCCGGCCCCCGCGCCCGCGCTGCCCCCGGCACCCGCCCCGACCCCGAAGCCGGCCCCCGCCGGGCCGGACGCCCCGGGCACGGGCTTCGCGGGCTCCGCGACCTCCGGCGTCCCGACGGTCGGCAACACCCCGTCGAGCCGCCCGGTCACGGCACAGCCGGCCAACGGCAATCCGCTGTACGACAGCGGCACACCGGCGGGCGGAACGCCGATGTACACGGGTACGCCGGCGGGCGGCACCCCCATGTACACGGGGACGCCGGCGGGCGGAACGCCGATGTACGACGGGACGCCCGCCTCGGGCACCCCCGGACACGACGGAACCCCGGCCGCGGGCACGCCGATGTACGACGGGACCCCGGGCTACGACGGCACTCCGGGCGCCGGAACCCCGATGTACGAGGGGACCCCCGCCGCCGGAACCCCCATGTACACGGGGACGCCGGCCGCCGGCACGCCCGCGTACCGGGGCCCGGCCGCGCCGACCGGCCCCACCACGGGCCCGGTCACCGGCACCGCCTCCCTGGGCGGCCCCGGCCAGGGCCAGCGGCCGGGTCAGGGCCAGGGCCCCGGCATGCGGCCCGGTCAGAGCCAGGGTCAGGGGCAAGGCCCCGGTACGCGTCCCGGTCAGGGCCAGGGCGCGGGCTCCCCGTTCCCTCCCGGCGGCGCCCCCCGCATGTCCGACGACACCGCGATCCTCACCCCGCAGGCACCCGCCCCCACCCCCGGACCCGGGACGGGCGCCGGCAACGGCCACGTCTCCGGGGACACGCTCACCAGCGGCATCCCCGTCGTCCCGCCGAACGCCGCCCGCCCGAACCTCACCCCCCGCGTCGAGGAGCAGGCGTCCCCCGCCCCGGCACCCGCACCGCGCCAGGCAACCGCCCCCAACCGCGCCCCCGCGAAGAAGGGCCGCTCCAAGTCGGTCCTCGCCGCCGTCGCGGTCCTCGGCCTCGCCGGCGTCGCCTACGGCGCCGGACTGCTCCTCAACCACTCCGACGTCCCCAAGGGCACCACGGTGCTCGGCGTGGACATCGGCGGCGGTACGAAGGAGGAGGCCGTCAACAAGCTGGAGGCGGCCCTCGGCAAGCGCGCCGCCACCCCGCTCCAGCTCGGCCTGGGCGGCCAGAAGGTCCAGCTGCCCCCCGAGAAGGCGGGCCTGGCGCTCGACAGCCAGGAGACCGTCCGCGCCGCCGCCGGCAGCGACTACAACCCGGTCTCGGTCATCGGCTCCCTCTTCGGCGGCGAGCGGATCGCCAAGCCCGTCTTCCCGGTCGACGAGGAGAAGCTCGCCGTCGCCCTGCGCGACCTCGCCGGCTCCTCCGCCTCGGTCACCGAGGGCACCATCCTGTTCGCCCCGAACAAGGTGACCCCCGTCGAGGGCAAGCCCGGCAAGGCCGTCGACCTCCAGCGCTCGATGATCTCCGTCAGGGACGCCTTCCGCGCCCAGGTGGAGACCGGTCAGAGCCGGCTGGTCGAGCTGCCGGTCACCACCCGCAGGCCGAGCGTCACCAAGGCGGAGCTGGACCGGGCGATGAAGGAGTTCGCGACGCCCGCCATGTCCGACCGCATCACCATCAGGGCGGGCGGCAAGGAGATCCAGTTCGGCCCGGCACGTTCGCTGCCGCAGATCCTCTCCATGAAGGCCGTCGACGGCCGCCTGGTGGAGGTCTACGACAAGAAGGCGATCGACCGGCTCCTCGACGGCGCCTTCGACGGCATCATGATCACCAAGGGCGACGGCACCAAGCACGAGGTCTCCGCCGACGACGTGGCCTTCGTGATGGGCGACGCCCTGCGCGGCAAGACCAAGGAAGAGCGCACGAAGACCATCGACCTCAACGGCGAGGGCTGACCGCCCCCGCCCCGGACTCCGAGCCCCCGTCCCCTTCCGGGACGGGGGCTCGTCCGCATCGCGGGCACGTACACGGCGGATACCGCAGCGCCGACCCGACCGGCACGACGCCGGGACGCGGGCGGTGGACACGGCGGGGCGACCAGGTACGGCCGCCGTCACGGGAGACGCGCAGGGAGATCACCACTCGCCCCCGTACTTCTGCTTCTTCGCCCGCAGCCAGGCCTGCATCTCCCGCGTCTCGGCGGACGTGGCCGCGCGCAGGTCGTCGGCCCGGATCGTCGCCACGAAGTGCGTGAACCGCACCCGCCGTTGATCGCCGTCCACGCCGATGACCTTGCCGGGCCCGTAGACGTCGGTACCGGTGTGGGCGACGAAGCTGCCCGTGTCGTGAGGGGTTCCCATCGCGAGCCTTTCGCTCTGTGTGTTGTTCCGGTCACACAGTGGCGTGACGGACGTTAGCCTCGACAGGGGGACACGCGTGACAACGCGATCAGCACGTCGAGGGCATGTGGGGAGGTCGCCGGTGGCGATCGAGGACAACCCGGAAACCCGCCGCAAGTACGGCGAGGAGCTGAAACGCCGCCGGGAGGCGACCGGCCTGACGCAGGAGCAGCTGAGCGAGCGTGCCGTCATCTCGCGCACGCACCTGGCCCACATCGAGGCGGGCAGACGCCGCCCGGCCCTGGACGACGCGAGACGCCTGGACCGGGAACTGGGAAGGGACGGCTTCTTCGAGAACTTCCTGCCGACGCTGGACGGGAAGGCGGTGGCGGAGCACTTCGCGGAGGCGCTGGAGTTCGAGGGGCAGGCGGTGATGATCCGGGAATACGCCCCGAAGCTGGTGCCGGGAATCCTGCAGACGCCTGCGTACGCGAGCGTGGTCCTCAGCTCCGGCTCGTCGCCGAAGAGCGACGGGGAGCGTGACAGGTTGCTCGGCACACGGCTGGAGCGGGCGCGGATCCTGGAGGACTTCGACTCGCCGGTCGTATGGATCATGCTCGACGAGGCCGTCCTGAGACGGCCTGTCGGCGGACCGGCGGTGATGTGCGAGCAACTGAGGCACATCGTCGAGCTCGGGGAGAGCCGCCGGATCCGGGTGCACGTCGTGCCGTTCGCGGTCGGCTACCACGCTCTGGTGGAGGGCGAGGTCAAGCTGATGTGGTTCGAGGACCAGCCGCCGATCGCGTACGTGGAAGGGCTCAAGTCCGGCCGGGTCTGGGAGGATCCGTCCGTGGTCCGGGAATGCCAGGTGGCCTACGATCATGCTCTGGGCGACGCGCTTTCGCACCGAGAGTCGCTGGCACTGATCAGGTCCGTAGCGGAGGAATACGCGCATGCAGCACGGAACGACGAGCATCCCTGACGCCTCGATCCTCCCGGCCTGGCGGAAGTCCTCGTACAGCGGCGGCAACAGCGGCGACTGCCTCGAAGTGAACGACGCCTGCACCGGTCACGTCCCCGTGCGTGACTCCAAGACCCCGAACGGCCCCGCCCTGGTCTTCGGCGCCGTCGCCTGGGAGCAGTTCGTCGACGGCCTGAAGTAGGCACCGTCCGCCCTCCGAGAGCCGCACCTCAGGGAAAGTCAGGGCCCGCCACCGGAGCCAACCGTGCTTCGGCAGCGGCCCGTACCTCAGGTGTCTCCATCGGGTCGTCGCGGAGCGCTCTGATCCGCTCCAGGGCTTGCGGCTGGTGGGGTGCCGAGGCGATGCCCAGCAACCGTGCGCGTTCCTCGCAGTCCCCGAGCGACTCGGTGTACGCATCCCCCAAGCCGGACGGGTCGATCGCGGCAAGCGCGCGCAGGTAGTCGGCCCGTTCGTACGAGTGGGGGGTGTGCAGCCAGTAGCGCCACAGGACGGGTGCGGCGTCGACGGCATCGGGACCGAAGCCGGCCAGTCTCTTCGCCGTCGTGTCGGGGCCGCACCAGGCGCGCGCCTCCCACTGTTCGGCGAGTTCGGCCACGAGCCCCGCCAGCGCCTCGGGCCCGGGGTGGTCGGCCAGGACGTCCGCTCCCAGCCGGGCCAGCCACTCCCGCTCGCCCACGGCCCACCCGCGTGCCGCCGGTACGGCGAGGGCTCCGAGGCGCTCGACCGCCCTCCGGAGCAGGGGCAGGGGCCTGCGGCCGTCCGGGGTTCCGAGTGTGGGGACGAGCGGGATCAGCCACTCGGCCGGCTCGCGGCCGGCGAGCGCACGCAGTGCGTCGACCTTCGTGTGGTGTTCCGTCCCGGCTGCTGCCAGCAGGGCGAGCAGCTCCTCGTCACTCAGCCCGCCAAGGGAAGGCCGTGGAGGGAATCGGCTGCCCGACACCTCGATCCCGAACCGGTTCCACGGCTCGGAAGCCCACGGAAGGTCCTCTTCCCCGCCGATCCGGGCGCGCGCGACATCGCCCAGGTCCTCCCACCATGGGGCAGGCCGGCAATTCGCGACCGACTCCCGTACGAGCACCCAGTGCTCGCCCTCCCGGATATACGCCCGGAGTCCCTCACGGGCCTCGTCCGAACCGGCGAGGGCGAGCGGTTCCAGCACGCCGACGGCCCGTGCACACTCCTCCTCGTCCCCCGGCAGCTGGTCGACGACCGGCGCCAGCGGCAGCTTCAGGTCCCGGAGCAGCCGCGCCTGGTAGAGGCGGCGGGTGTCGCTCTGGTAGTCCCACTTCCAGTCCCGGCGGATGCCGTCGTACGCGAACGGCGCGGCGGCCCTCGGGTCGCGCCGTGCACGCTCCGCGCCCAGCCCCCGGCCGCGCTGCAACAGCCCTTCCAGCGTGTCGTGGCGGGCGTAGGACATGGTGCGGGACGTCTCGTCGTGATAGCTCATCCCGCCGCACCCTGCCTGTCAGGAGGCGCGGTTGCCAGGCGTTATCGACCCGAGCCACCAGGCGCAGCCGGGCTCGGCTCGGCGGCTGCCGGCCGTCCGTCGGCGGGGACTCGGGCCCCGCTGGTCATTCCCGGTGGGCGGCCGGGCCTCAGTGGGAGACGAGGACGGCCGAGAGGGCGAGCGCGCCGGGCAGGGCCTGGGCGAAGAGGATGCGGCGGTTGGCGGTGGCGGCGCCGTAGATCCCGGCGATGACGACGCAGGACAGGAAGAAGACGCGGACGCGGAAGCCGGTGGGGTCGTCGGCGATGAGGCCCCAGACCAGGCCGGCGGCGAGGAAGCCGTTGTAGAGACCTTGGTTGGCGGCCATGGCGGCGGTGTCGCGGGCCATCCTGGCGTCGAAGCCGGAGAAGCGACGGCCGGTCGTCTTCTCCCAGAGGAACATCTCCATCACCAGGATGTAGGCGTGCAGCAGGGCGACGAGGGCGACGAGGATGTCGGCGGTCAGGGGCATGCCCGCATTCTGCCGCCGGGCGGGGCGGGAAGACGCGCGACGCGTGGGTGTCGCCGCTCGGCAGCCCAGGAGGACCTCACGCCGGCCAACCCGCCAGGCCGGCACGTTGCGGCCGCACCAGAAGCCCGCTCGAAACGCTCACCCGGTGCTCCGCTTCAATCGGGCCATGACTCACTCACTCGGCTCCCTCTCCGCGCCCTCCGGCGTTCTGGTCCTCGCCACGGCCGGGGCCGTCGACTGCTGGGCCGACACCGAGCGCCCGCTGTCCGTGCGGGGCCTCGACGCCGCCAGGGCCGGCGGTGGCCACCTGCACCTTCCCGACGACGACGCCCCCGACGCCTGGTACGGCGAGGCGGTCGCCGTTCCCGCCGCCACCGACCTGCCCCTTCCCGTGCGTGCCGAGACGGCCCCGTCCCCGTTCGACGGCGCGCCGACCGTCTCCGTCCTCGAGGTCGACCTCGGGCTTCCGTGGCCCGACGAGTGCGGCCCCGGCCCCGTACACCTCGGTGATCTGCCCGTGGACCGGTGCGGCATGGTCCTCGGTGACGCGCGGGCCCTCGACGGGTTCGTCGGTCTGGCAGGGGACTCCGTCGACGGGCTCGCGGACGTGACGTACTGGGGCCTGTACCAGGACGAGGCCCACGCCGAGTTCGGCGGCGAGCCCGTCGCCCACGGCGCGTACGGGCACCTCGACCTCCCCCTCGCCGAGGCCGAGGCGCTCGCCGCCCGTCTCTCCGCCTGGGTCGAACAGGGGCCCGGCAAGGGCCTGATGGTCTCCCTGGACCCGCACAGCCACTACCACCTGCTCCACCGCGCCGGCTGGGACCGCCCCCTCCTCGACTCCGTCCTGGACATCGCCGGCTGCCCCGTCCTCAGCCTCGACTGGGACCCGGGCGACCACTCCGTACGCCACGACGGCGAGCGCTCCTGGGGCAAGGTCTATCCGGTCTCCCTCGAGCCCCGGGACGGCGCCACGGTCCTCCGCTGGACCATCCCGCCCTACGAGGACGAGGAGTCGGCATGAGACGACGCCGGGAGAAGAGGCGGCGGCCACCGCCGCCCGCGAAGTGGGGGATCTCGTCCGGCGGTTCCACGGGGTCGAGGTCGACGTCGTGTGGGAGCCGCCCCACCGCGACCGGTCCTGGACCGCGCAGGTGCGGGTCCTGGAGCAGATCGAAAAGGACTCGCCGTCCTGACCGGCCTCCACGTAGAGTTTTCCGCAAGGGCGGGGTCGTAGCACAGAGGTAATGCGCCGCGATGACATCTCGGAGGACGCCGGTTCGAATCCGGTCGCCCCGCCCCCTTCTCTCCCTCTCGCTTCCGCTCAGGCGCGCGGCATCGCCTTCACCGCCGCCTCCGCGATGCTCTTGGCCTCCCCTTCGCACGTCTCGGCCGGATGGCGCTTGCCTCCCAGGGACGTGACCACGACGAGGTTTCCCTTGCGCACGTACAGCGTGCACGTCGTGCGCTCGTCGCTCGGGCCGCTCCAGAAGGCCTCGTCCGCGAACGCGATGCCGGTCTCCGGGCGTTCGCCCTCCGCGCTGTCCGCGAACTCGCTCTTCTGGCGCTCCGTCGCGTTCTCGCGCGTGCCCGCGCTGCGGCGCAGGTCCCAGCGGACCGTGGCGTGGGCGTAGTAGTTCCAGCCGTCCGACTGCGGTTCGTCCTTGTCGTTCCACGAGCAGCTGGTCTCGGCTCTGCCCGAGTACTCGGTGTACACGTCCTGGTCCGGGCGCCGCTCCGGGAGCGGCAGTTTCGGGGCAGCCTCCGCGCAGACCGGCATCGTGAGGTAGAGGTCCGGCGGCCCGGCGGCGCCCCCGTCCCGTACGTACCACCAGGCTCCGGCGCCGAGGACGCACAGGGCGACGGCGGCGGCGATGAGCGCTCCCCGGACCCGCCCCCGCCGTCGGGCAGGCGCGGTGGCCAGCTGCGTGGCCACGGCCGTCGGCGCGGCGGAGCTGCCTCCGGGCGGTACGACCACCGTGCGTTCGGGGTCGCCGCCGCCCCGGGCGAGGAGGTGGTCGACGGCCCGCTGCTGGTCGGTGACCATCGCGTGGACGGCGGGCGGCCACTGGCGGGCCACCGGGGCCGCCGGGCCGAGGGCGGCGAGCAGCTGGGCGGGGGTCGGCCGGGCCGCCGGGTCCTTGGCCAGGCACCACGTCAGGAGGCCGCGCAGTTCCTGGGGCACGGCGGAGAGTTCGGCTTCGGTGTGGACGACGTTGTAGAGCGACTGGAGCGTCGAGGCGGCGGCGAACGGGCTCGTGCCGGTCGCCGCGAGCGCCAGGACCGAGCCGAGCGAGAACACGTCGCTCGCGGGGGTGAGTTCCCTCCCCTCGGCCTGCTCGGGCGACATGAACGCCGGTGACCCGACGACCAGGCCCGTCCCCGTGAGTTCGGTGACGTTCCCCCCCTCGGCCGCCCGCGCGATGCCGAAGTCGATGACGCGGGCCCCGTCCTCCGACAGCAGGACGTTCTCGGGTTTCAGGTCGCGGTGGATGAGCCCCGCCCGGTGGATCTCCTCCAGGGCCGTCGCCAGCTGTACGGCGAGCCGCCGTACCGTCTCGACGGGCAGCGTGCCGCACCGCTCCACCGCCGAGCCGAGCGAGGGCCCGGCGACGAACACGGAGGCGAGCCACGGTGTGGGGGCGTCCGTGTCGGCGGCCATCACGGCCGCCGTGCAGGCGCCGGACACCCTCCGGGAGGCCTCGACCTCGCGCCGGAACCGGGCGCGGAAGTCCTCGTCGGCGGCGAACCTGGCGTGCACCTGCTTCACGGCGGCGAGCCGGCCGTCGGGTGCGGCGCCGAGGAAGACGCGGCCCATGCCGCCGCGCCCGAGCTCGGCGAGGAGCCGGTACGGGCCGGCCCCACGCGGGTCGGCGGGGCCGAGGGGCCGCGTCATCGGGCCCCCTTCGTCCTCATCGCCCCGACGGCCGCCATGGCCTGTCTCCCGAGGTCCTCGGTCAGGGGTTCACACGTCCCCAGGGGGTAGTGAGGGCCCTTCACCAGGACGAACAGCTCCATGTTCACGTCCCGGCCGTACAGCACGCAGTACCCGTCGGGCTTGTACCAGAGGGACTCCTCCACGAAGTCGAGCGTGGTGCCACGGCGGGTCTTGCCCCGCATGTACATGCCCTCGTAGTGCGACTTCGACAGCTCGGCGCCGGTGGGGCCGCCGGTCCGGCTCCGGTAATGGGTCCAGATGATGACGATCTCGTCACCGGAGCGGGTGTTCCAGGTGCACTGGTTGCTCTGCCCGTCGTCCGTGGTGTGCGGAGGGCCCCCGTCCTTGGACGGCCATGACCTGAACCCGGTGGGCAGCTTCACCGCGGTGTCCGCCTTCGCGCAGGACGGCAGCGTGCCCGTGTACGCGTCGGCCACCTGGCTCAGCGGCACGTTCCCCGGCGTCGGTACGGGCTCGTCGACGATCGTGTAGTACACGTCGCCGGCCCAGCCCGTCGCCGTGAACACCGCCCCGGTGACCGCGAGGACCCCGGCGGTGACGGCGGCGACCGTCCAGCGCCGGCGGCCCCGGTTCCGTATCCGGGGGAGGGGAGCGGGGGCCGCCGGGGGCTCGGGCACCGCGCTCACCAGCCGGTCGATCTCCGCCCGCTGTTCCGCGATCCGCCGGTGCACGCCGTCCGGCCACGGCCTCGCCGACGGCGTCACCGGCCCGATCAGGGCGAGCAGTTCCTGCGGGGAGGGGCGGAGGGCCGGATCCTTGGCGAGGCAGGCCGTCAGGAGGTCGCGCAGGCCGGGCGGTACGGCGTCGAGGTCGGGTTCCTCGTGGGCGATGCTGTACATCAGGCCGGGGGCGGAGGTGCCGGCGAACGGCGTCCTCCCCGTACAGGCCACGGCCAGGGTGGCGCCGAGCGCGAAGACGTCGGCGGCGGGGCCCGGGGCCTCGCCGCGGATCTGCTCGGGTGCCATGAAGGCGGGGGAGCCGATGAGCGCCCCGGTGTGCGTCAGCTTCGTCAGGTGGTCGGCGGCCCGGGCGATACCGAAGTCGATCACGCGGACGCCGTCGTCGGTGAGCATCACGTTCGACGGCTTCAGGTCCCGGTGCACGAGACCCACCCGGTGGATGTCGGCCAGTGCCTGGGCGAGGCCGGCGGCCACCTGCCGTACCGGCTCCTCGGGCAGGACGCCCGCCGCGAGCACCTCGCTCAGCGTGAGCCCGGGGAGGAAGAGGGAGGCGAGCCACGGTGCCGCCGCGTCCGGGTCGGCGTCGACGACGGGCGCCGTGTAGGCGCCGGAGACCCGGCGCGAGACGTCGACCTCGCGCCGGAAGCGGGACCGGAAGCCCTCGTCGTCGGCGAGGTCGGCGTGCACCTGTTTGACGGCGACCAGCCGTCCGTCGGCGGCCACGCCGAGCAGGACCCGGCCCATTCCGCCCTGCCCCAGCACCGCGACCGTACGGAACGGCCCCACCTGTGACGGATCGTTCGGCCCTGCTGTCCGCATGTCGTCGTCCTCCCCCGGAAACGCTGAAGGATCCTATGAGACGGCGCGTCGATGCTGCGGGTCCCGTGACGTGATCCACAAGACATTCACCGGAGGCCGCTCAGTTCAGCCGCGCCCGCGCCGCCTGGGCCCGCCGCCGGATCGTCGTCGCCGATTCCGGGTCGACCGCGTCCATCACGAGCGCGTACGCCTCCATCTCCTCCGCTCCGGTCAGGAAATCGGCCCGCTGGACGAGCAGCTCGGCGCGCTCGTAGCGGAGCCGGGCCGGGTGCGAGGGGAGCAACAGGGAGAGTTCCACCGCCCACAGGGCCACGTCGGAGCGTTCCGGCCGGGGCGCCGCCCAGGCGCGGATGTTGTTGAGGATGCGGAGCACGATCGCACCGGGCTCGGCGGGCCGGAGCATCGAGCGGTCGAGGGCCTCGCCCGTCGCGCTCGCCACCAGGAGTTCGGCGTCCGTGCCGGTCATGGGGCGTCCGCCGGCGAAGGGGTCGGCGAGGTTCAGGTCGGCGGGGTCGCCGAAGCCCACGACGAAGTGGCCGGGCAGCCCGAGCCCGTACACGGGGGCACCGGCCCGGCGGGCGACCTCCATCCAGACGACGGAGAGCAGGATGGGCAGGCCGCGGCGGCGCCGGAGCACCTCGTGCAGGAGTGAGGACTCCAGGCGCTGGTAGTCGGCGGGGACGCCCTCGAAGCCCTCGTGACGGCCGAGGAGCGCGGCGAGCTCGCCGGCCCAGTCGCCGGTGATCCGGGTCGCGTACGGGACGAGTCCGGCGAGGCGGTCGAGTTCGATCTCGGCCTCGTCGAGGACGTGCCGGGTGACGGTGGGGTCGGCCACCGCGCCGATGAGGAGGCAGAGCCGGGCGAGGTCGGGCCGTTCCGACCGGGCCTCCTCCGCGAACTCGCGCCGCCAGTCGACCGGCCCCGAGCCCTCGGAAGCACCCCCGGACGTGTCCCCGGCCCCGTCCCCGATCCCGCCCTCGGCTCCGTTCCCGGCTCCGTCCGGTGGTGGTGGTACGTCCTCCGTCACGCCTCGACCCATCGGTAGTGGTGGTAGTGGTGGTGGGGCGCGAAGCCCATGCCGTCGTACAGCGCCCGCGCGCCGTCGTTGTCGGCCTCCACCTGGAGCCAGGCCGCCGAGGCCCCCTCGTCGAGCGCCTGCCGGGCGAGTGCCGTCATGACGGTCGTCGCCAGGCCGCGGCGCCGGTGGGCCGGGTCGACCTCGACGGCCATGAAGCCGGCCCAGCGTCCGTCGACGACGCACCGCCCGATCGCCGCCGGTACCTCTCCCGTGCCCGCCACGGACGCGAACCACACACTCGGACCCGAGGTGAGGACCTTCTCCACTTCCGGGCCCGGTGTGCCGAAGCGCTGGTAGCGGCGCAGCCACGGCTCGTCGACGGTGCGGGAGAGGCGTACGGCGGAGACGTCGGAGTCCAGGTCGCCGATCGGGGCGAGCGCCGCGATCCGCACCTCGGCGGACACCTCGCGGTGCCAGCCGTGCCGTTCGAGCGCGGCGCACAGGAGCTCCTGGGTGCCTTCGGCGCCGGTGGCGGCCTGCACGTACGCGGGCAGCTCCCGGGCCGCGTACCACGCGCGTACGTGCGCCAGGGCGTCGGCGATCGGCAGCCCCGGATCACCGAGCGGGAGGACGGAGTTGGCCCGGCGGGTGAAGCCCACCCGTCGCCCGACCACCACCCCTCCAGGACCCCCTTCGGGCGGCGCCTCATGGAACGCGGCCCGCAGGGTCCACTCGCCGAGGGCCTCGCTCTCGACCGGCTGCCACGCGCGCGCGGTGGCCCGTGCCAGTTCGGGGAAGGTGGCCGAGGGACCGCGTCGGCGGGCGGGGGCGGCCGGGACGACCTTGCCCGCGACCAGCGAGGAGTCCGGGATCCGGACGCTCTCGCCGCTCTTTCGTGTGATCAGCAGCACAGAGTCGTCCCATGATGTGAGAACCCCTACCGCGTCGGTGAATCTGCCACCCGCCGCCGGTGTCTCCGTCACGTACCGAACGGAGACACGTTTTCCCACGTCAGCGCTGGTGATTCGGACCTCAAGGCGCCCTCCGCCGGTGAATTCCACAGCTTCTCCGCCCCTCCTGTTCGGATCGCCCTCAAGAACGGAGATACTAGGTGCGGGCATCGACGACGCCGCGCTCCCGCGCAGACCAGCCCTATCGAGGAGGAACGACAGCGTGACCTACGTCATCGCGCAGCCTTGTGTCGACGTGAAGGACAAGGCGTGCATCGAGGAGTGCCCCGTCGACTGCATCTACGAGGGCAAGCGGTCCTTGTACATCCACCCGGACGAATGCGTCGACTGCGGGGCCTGTGAGCCGGTCTGCCCGGTTGAGGCGATCTTCTACGAGGACGACACCCCGGAGGAGTGGAAGGACTACTACAAGGCGAACGTCGAGTTCTTCGACGAGCTCGGTTCGCCCGGTGGTGCCTCCAAGCTCGGCGAGATCGAGCGCGACCACCCCTTCATCGCCGCCCTGCCGCCGCAGAACGGCTGATCGAACCGATCGCATCCGGTCCCGTACGGCGTGGCCGCCGTGCGGGACCGAGGCGTTTCCCGACGCCTCTCCTGTGTACGTACGAGGAAGTGAGAGCCACCCGTGAGCGCAGTCTCTTCGCGCCTTCCCGTCTTCCCCTGGGACAAGCTGGAGCCGTACAAGAGGACGGCCCTCGCGCACCCCGACGGAATCGTGGACCTCTCGGTCGGCACGCCCGTCGACCCGGTCCCCGCGCTGATCCAGGAGGCCCTGGTCGCGGCGGCGGACTCGCCGGGCTATCCCACGGTCTGGGGGACGAAGGAGCTGCGGGACGCGCTCACCGGCTGGTGCGGGCGGCGCCTGGGCGCGGTGGACTTCGCGCACGAGAACGTGCTGCCGGTCGTGGGCTCCAAGGAGCTGGTGGCCTGGCTGCCGACGCAGCTGGGTCTCGGCGCCGGTGACGTGGTCGCCTACCCGCGGCTCGCGTACCCGACGTACGAGGTGGGGGCGCGGCTCTGCGGTGCGACCCCCGTCGTCTACGACGACCCGACCGAGCTGGACCCGGCGGGCCTGAAGCTGCTCTGGCTGAACTCCCCGTCCAACCCGACGGGCAAGGTCCTCGCCAAGGACGAGCTGACCCGGATCGTGGCCTGGGCGCGCGAGCACGGCGTGCTCGTCTTCTCCGACGAGTGCTACCTGGAGCTGGGCTGGGAGGCCGATCCGGTCTCGGTCCTGCACCCGGACGTCTGCGGCGGTTCGTACGAGGGGATCGTCGCCGTCCACTCGCTGTCCAAGCGTTCCAACCTGGCCGGCTACCGGGCCGCGTTCATCGCGGGCGACGCGGCGGTGCTCGGCGAGCTGCTCCAGATCCGCAAGCACGGCGGCATGATGACCGCCGCGCCGGTGCAGGCGGCGACGGTCGCGGCGCTCGGCGACGACGCGCACGTGGCCGAGCAGCGGGAGCGGTACGCGGCCCGGCGGGCGGCCCTGCGGGGGGCCCTGGAGGCACACGGCTTCCGGATCGAGCACAGCGAGGCGAGCCTGTACCTGTGGGCGACCCGGGACGAGCCGTGCTGGGAGACCGTGGCGTACCTCGCGGAGAAGGGCGTCCTGGTGGCGCCGGGCGACTTCTACGGCGAGGCGGGGGAGCGGTTCGTGCGGGTGGCGTTCACGGCGACGGACGAGCGCGTCGAGGCGGCGGTCAAGCGCCTCGGCTGACCGCCCGCCTCAGGCATGGGCGAGGGCCCGGGGAGCAGGTGCTCCCCGGGCCCTCCGTCGTTCCCGTGCGGGTCGGCCGTTCCCGTGCGGGGTCAGCCGATCGGCAGGCCGCCCAGCGTCTGGCCGGTGGGCAGGTTGCCGAGGCCGCCGCCCAGGGCGCCGCCGGTCGGGCCCTCGGCGCTCTCGGCCGCGGAGCCCGCGGTCTTGCCGACGACCTCGCCCGCGCTGTCGGCGGTGTCACCGGCGACCTTCTGGGCGACCGGGGTGGCGGTCTTGCCGGCCGAGCCGACGGTCTTGCCCGCGGCGGGGACGGCGGTGCCGACGGCCTGGCTGCCGGCGGAGCCGACGACGCCGGTGGCGGTCTGCGAGGCGCTGTCGACGGCGGTGCCCGCACCGGCGGCGTCCAGGGCGGTGACGCCGCCGAGGGCGCCGGTCGGCGCGAGGTTGTGGTCCAGGGCGCTCGCGGAGCCGGCCGCACCGACCACGGGGGCTGCTCCGGCCGCGATGAGGAGGGCGGCGCGGGCGATCCGACGGGTCAGGGGGAGGGACATGGTGCTCCTTCGACGAGGTGCGAGGTGTGGTTCGGACGCAGTGACAACCGGCTCCGGGGAGGGAGAGGTTGCGGCGGTCGAAGGTAAAGAGTTGGTAATGCGTCGTATTGTCGGGTGGGGAGGAAAACGGACGAACACGTCATTGCGTAGAGCTTTGCCGAACCGTCACTTCCCTTGCCCCGCAAGGGGAAGAGGGGCATGGGGCGCGCTACGGAAAAGACGGCTCGGAAAGGTGGTGAATTTCTCCGCCCGGAACCGGCGCCGCGCCACGACCGAGTGAAGGATCGTACGCGTGCTCGGCTACCGGGCGAGCCGTATGAGGACGGTCCGCCCGTCCCCGGCGGGCGTGCCCGAGGACGCCGTCCAGCCGCCGAGGGCCTCGCCGGCCCGCCAGACCCGGCCCCCGTACGTGACCTCCGTGATGCGCAGCGCCTCCGCGCGCGCCACCGCCCACTGCGCCAGCTCCCAGCCGCGCCGCTCGTCCGCGCCGGCCCCCCGCGCCGTCCCGGCCGCCGCCCGTACCGGCACCACGAGCACCGGCGGCTCCGCCGCCGACCGGCCCGCGCTCGGTCCGCCCGTCACCGCCCGCGGCGCCGCCTTCTCGCCGAAGGCCCGTACCAGCTCGTCACGCACCCGCTTCGGATCGCCCGGCCGGCCCGCCACCTCGTTCGACGTGCAGGAGAGCGCCGCCGGCGTCCGGCCCGTCAGCGCCGCCGAGAGCAGCGTGGCGTCCGGCTCGTGCTTCGCGTACGCCTGCGGGAACCCGCTCTTCTGCACCTTCTGCGCCGCCACCGTCAGCGGCAGCCGCGAATACCCCCGGACCTTCTCCAGGCCCTCGTAGAACTTCCCCGCCGAGTACACCGGGTCCATGATCTGCTCCGGCGTCCCCCACCCCATCGACGGCCGCTGCTGGAACAGGCCGAGCGAGTCCCGGTCGCCGTGCTCGATGTTCCGCAGCGCCGACTCCTGGAGCGCGGTCGCGAGCGCGATCGTCACCGCGCGCTCCGGCAGCCCCCGGGTGGTGCCCACGGCCGAGATCGTCGCCGCGTTCGACGCCTGCTCCGGGGTGAACTCGTACCGGTTCTCGCCACTGCCCACACTGCACCGTGGCGTGCCCTTGCTCCCTGTCGTCTGGTGCACGGCCACGTACGAGGCGAGGCCGAGGAGCACGGCGAAGGCGACCGCGGAGCGGGCGAGGCGGCCGCGACGGGCGGGGCGGGTGGGCTCGGACACGGGGCCCACCGTACTGGAGGCCGCGTTAGGGTCGGCACATGGCTGACATCACCCCGTTCGACGCGCCCCTCGACCTGTCCCAGGACGGGGCCGCGCTCACCGCCGCCCTCGTCGACTTCCCGTCCGTCAGCGGGACCGAGCAGCCGCTCGCGGACGCCATCGAGCAGGCACTTCGTGGCCTGCCGCA
Organism: Streptomyces sp. NPDC058664; assembly: GCF_042716635.1. Classification (NCBI taxonomy): domain Bacteria; kingdom Bacillati; phylum Actinomycetota; class Actinomycetes; order Kitasatosporales; family Streptomycetaceae; genus Streptomyces; species Streptomyces sp. NPDC058664. The sequence continues at coordinate 123,663 of NZ_JBHXRW010000005.1, forward strand.
CCTCACCGTCGACCGCTACGGCAACAACGTCGTCGCCCGCACCCACCTCGGTCGGGGCGAGCGGGTCGTCCTCGCCGGACACATCGACACCGTGCCGATCGCCGACAACGTGCCCTCCCGGCTCGACGAGGACGGCATCCTGTGGGGCTGCGGCACCTCCGACATGAAGTCCGGGGTCGCCGTCCAGCTGCGGATCGCCGCCACCGTTCCCGAGCCCAACCGCGACCTCACCTTCGTCTTCTACGACAACGAGGAGGTCGCCGCCGACCTCAACGGCCTCGGGAAGATCGCCGCCGCGCACCCGGACTGGCTGGAAGGCGACTTCGCCGTCCTCCTCGAACCCTCCGACGCCCAGGTCGAGGGCGGCTGCCAGGGCACCCTGCGCGTCATCCTGCACACGGCCGGCGAGCGCGCCCACTCCGCGCGCTCCTGGATGGGTTCCAACGCCATCCACACCGCCGCCCCGATCCTCGCCCGCCTCGCCGCCTACGAGCCGCGCAAGCCGGTCATCGACGGCCTGGAGTACCACGAGGGCCTCAACGCCGTCGCGATCCAGGGCGGCGTCGCCACCAACGTCATCCCCGACGCCTGCACGGTCACCGTGAACTACCGGTACGCCCCCGACCGCTCCCCGGCCGAGGCCCTGGCCCACGTCCGCGAGGTCTTCGCCGACTGCGACATCGCCGAGCTCGTCGTCGACGACGAGAGCCCCGGCGCGCTGCCCGGCCTCTCCCACCCGGCCGCGGAGGCCTTCATGAAGGCCGTCGGCGGCAGCGCCCAGCCCAAGTTCGGCTGGACCGACGTCTCCCGTTTCAGCGCTCTCGGCGTGCCCGCCGTCAACTACGGACCCGGCGACCCGATCTACGCCCACAAGCGCGACGAGCACGTCCCCGTCGAGCGGATCCACCACTGCGAGGCACGCCTCCGCGACTGGCTGACTGCCTGACTTCCGTAATTTCGCGTTTCGTCACCTCTGTGGTCCTACGCTGACCGGACCAGAAGATCAGTTGGCGGTCGAAGAGGACCGCCGATCGGCGGAGGGAGCAGGCCATGGGCATTCCCGAGGGAATGGCGAAGCCCGAGGAACAGCGACTCGGTCCGGTGCTCAGGCGGCGGGACCAGATCCAGCCGGGCACCACGGACCAGCGGCTGCTCGACACCGAGGGCGACTCGGAGTGGGTGCACACCGACCCCTGGCGGGTCATGCGCATCCAGTCCGAGTTCGTCGAGGGCTTCGGCGCCCTCGCCGAACTGCCGAGCGCGATCAGTGTCTTCGGTTCGGCCCGCACGAAGCCGGACTCGCCCGAGTACGAGGCGGGCGTACGGATCGGCCGGGCGCTCGTCGAGGCCGGCTTCGCGGTCATCACGGGCGGCGGCCCCGGCGCCATGGAGGCGGCCAACAAGGGGGCCAGGGAGGCCAAGGGCGTCTCGGTGGGCCTCGGCATCGAGCTCCCCTTCGAGCAGGGGCTCAACCCGCACGTCGACATCGGCGTGAACTTCCGCTACTTCTTCGTCCGCAAGACGATGTTCGTGAAGTACGCGCAGGGCTTCGTCGTTCTGCCCGGCGGCCTCGGCACCCTCGACGAGCTCTTCGAGGCGCTGACCCTGGTCCAGACCCGCAAGGTCACCCGCTTCCCGATCGTCCTCTTCGGCACGGAGTACTGGAAGGGCCTCGTCGACTGGCTCCGCGACTCGGTCGTCGCGGGCGGCAAGGCCTCGGAGCGCGACCTGCTGCTCTTCCACGTCACGGACGACGTGGAGGAGGCGGTCGCGCTGGTGACGAAGGAGACCGGCAAGTAGGTCCCCGGGGGCGCCTGCCACGGCGCCCCCTTCCGTCATCCACCGCTCTACGCAAGCCCCCGCCGGGCCACCGCCGGAGGCCGGTGCCCGGCGATGGACGCCACCATGTCCAGGACCTGGCGCGTCTCCGCCACCTCGTGCACCCGGTACACCTGGGCCCCGAGCCACGCCGACACCGCCGTCGTCGCCAGAGTCCCCAGCACCCGCTCCTTGACCGGCCGGTCGAGCGTCTCCCCGACGAAGTCCTTGTTCGACAGGGACACCAGCACCGGCCACCCCGTCTCCGCCATCTCCCCGAGCCGCCGCGTCGCCTCCAGGCTGTGCCGGGTGTTCTTCCCGAAGTCGTGCCCCGGGTCGATCATGATCGCGTCCCGGCGCACCCCGAGGGCCACCGCCCGCTCCGCGAGCCCCACCGTCACCCGCAGGATGTCGGCCATCACGTCCTCGTACGCGGTCCGGTGCGGCCGGGTCCGCGGCTCGGCGCCACCCGCGTGCGTGCACACGAGCCCCGCGCCGTACTTCGCGGCCACCACGGCGAGTCCCGGATCGACCCCGCCCCACGCGTCGTTGAGGACGTCCGCCCCCGCCTCGCAGACCGCCGCGCCGACGTCCGCCCGCCAGGTGTCCACGCTGATGACCACGTCGGGATGGCGCCTGCGGACCTCCGAGACGAAACCGACCGTGCGCCGTGCCTCCTCCTCGGCCGTCACCTCCTCGCCGGGGCCCGCCTTCACCCCGCCGATGTCGATGATCGCCGCCCCCTCGGCCACGGCCTGCTCGACCCGGGCGAGCGCCGGCTCGTCGCGGAAGGTCGCGCCCTGGTCGTAGAAGGAGTCCGGGGTCCGGTTCACGATCGCCATGATCACCGGCTCGTGCGGCCCGAATTCACGCCGTCCCAAGCGCAGCATCCCTTTTGTCCTCCCTCGCGTACGTTCGCCTGCGACCCTAACTGTCGGTGGCACATGGCACGATCGGCACGGGACGATTTCCACTCCGGGAAGAGGCGCGCAGGTGTTCTGGTTTCTGCTCATCACGATGGTCGTGGTCGTGGCCGCGGTGACCCTGGCCGTGGTCGGCGGCGGCGACGGCGAGGTGCTGCCCGAGGTGGCGCCCGAGCAGCTCGTCGACCCGCTCCCGGCCGAGCGTCCGGTCGACCGCGCCGACGTCGAGGCGCTCCGCCTCCCCGTCGCGGTCCGCGGCTACCGGATGGAGGACGTCGACGACGTCCTCGTCCGTCTCGGCGCCGAACTCGCCGAGCGGGACGCCCGGATCGCCGACCTCGAGGACGCGCTCGCGGCAGCGGCCGCCGAGGGCCACGGAGAGGACGACCGGGCATGACGGCCGGAGGAGCGGTCCCGGGGCCGGACGGCCGCCCGCGCTGCCCCTGGGGCCTGTCGGCCGAGGACTACGTGGCGTACCACGACGAGGAGTGGGGCCGCCCGGTCCACGGCGACGACGCGCTCTTCGAGCGGCTCTGCCTGGAGGCCTTCCAGTCGGGCCTGTCCTGGATCACGATCCTGCGCCGCCGCGAGGGCTTCCGCCGGGCCTTCGCCGGATTCGAGATCGCCTCCGTCGCGGAGTTCGGCGAGGCGGACCGCGAACGGCTCCTCGCCGACGAGGGCATCATCCGCAACCGCGCCAAGATCGACGCGACCCTCGCCAACGCGAAGCTGCTCGCCACCTGGTCCCCCGGCGAACTCGACACGCTGATCTGGTCGTACGCCCCCGCCCCGGCCGGCCGCCCCGCCCCGCGTACGGTCTCCGACGTCCCGGCGGTCACGGACGAGTCCACGGCCCTCTCGAAGGCCCTCAAGAAGCGCGGCCTCCGCTTCATCGGCCCCACCACGGCGTACGCCCTGATGCAGGCGTGCGGCCTGGTCGACGACCACGTGGCGGACTGCGTGGCCCGGGGCGGACGGTAGGCCGACCGCCCCGCGACCGACCCGCGGCCGCTCAGCGGCCCAGGTACTTCGGCTTCTCCTTGGCGATGAAGGCGCGGACCGCGATCGTGTGGTCCTCCGAGGAGCCTGCCAGGGACTGCAGCTCCTCCTCCTTGTCCAGGGCCTCGGCGAGCGAGTGGTCGGCGCCGTACGCGAGGGACTCCTTGAGGGCCGCGTACGCCACCGTCGGGCCCTCGGCGAGGGCACGGGCCACCTTCTCGGCCTCGGCGGCCAGGTCGGCGGCCGGGACCAGACGGTTCACGATGCCGAGCTCGTACGCCTCCTGGGCGCTGATCGAACGTGGGAAGAGCAGCAGGTCGGACGCCCGGCTCGCGCCGATCAGCCGGGGCAGCGTCCAGGACACGCCGGAGTCGGCGGTGAGCGCGACGCCCGCGAACGAGGTGTTGAACGAGGCCGTGTCGGCGACCACCCGGTAGTCCGCCGCGAGCGCGAAGCCGAAGCCGGCCCCCGCCGCGACGCCGTTCACGCCCGCCACCACCGGCTTGCGCATCCCCGCGAGCGCCTTGGTGATCGGGTTGTAGTGGTCGCGGACCGTGTTCATGGTCGCGCGCGTGCCGTTCTCCTGGTCCGCCATCAGCAGACCGACGTGCTCCTTCAGGTCCTGGCCGACGCAGAACGCCCGCTCGCCGGCCGCCGTGAGCAGTACGGCCCGCACGGCGGGGTCCGCCGCGGCCGTCTCCGCCGCGTCCCTGAGGGCCACCTTCGCCGCCACGTTCATGGCGTTCATGGCCTCGGGCCGGTTGAGCGTGATGGTGGCGAGTCTGTCGCTCACCTCGTACAGGACCGTGTCGGCCATCGGGTTCCCTTCGCCTCTTCGCGTGGTGGACGAGCCCAGCATGGCGGACATCACCCGCACCGCACATGTGAGCTGCGTCAAAGACCCAGGGGTTCCAGGAGGACGCCGAGCGGCGAAGTATCGCAGCCCGATCGCCGAAATGTGGGGTTTTGAGAGAGCGCGTTGCGCAAGCGATGCCAATCGATGTTGGTCATCGGGTCCTGCCATGCGGGATAATGACCTGGAAGCAATGTGTTCGAAGCCGGTGACGCGTGCTCCACATCATGGAGCTGCCCGGCTGACAAAGAGCTGGTTTCAGGAAGGGGAACAAGCATGGCGGCCATGAAGCCGCGGACGGGTGACGGCCCGCTCGAGGTGACCAAGGAGGGGCGGGGCATCGTCATGCGCGTTCCGCTCGAAGGCGGCGGTCGGCTTGTCGTCGAGCTGACCCCGGACGAGGCCCAGGCACTGGGCGACGCTCTGAAGCAGGTCGTCGGCTGACCCTCTTCTCCACGATTTCCCACCGCTGCCCCGGTACGGCCCGCCCGTACCGGGGCAGCGGTGCGTCGGGGGTCGTACGGGGCGGGGGCGTACGGGCGGCGGTGTGAGGCCGGGGTGGGAGACGTACGGGCGGCGGCGGGGCCGTCAGCCCCGGCGTACCGCGCAGAGCAGGCCGTCGCCCACCGGCAGCAGGGAGGGGACGAGCTCCTGGCTCTCCCGGACCGCGCGCAGCAGCTCACGGACCCGCTGGACCTCCGCGGGCTGCGCACCCGAGTCGACCGTACGGCCGTCCGCGAAGACGCCTTCGAAGCAGACGAGGCCCCCGGGCCGCAGCAGGCGCAACGATTCAGCGAGGTAGTCCAGGTACTCGAGCCGGTCCCCGTCGCAGAACACGAGGTCGTACCCGCCGTCCGCGAGGCGCGGCAGGACGTCGAGGGCACGGCCCGGGATGAACCGGGCCCGGTTGCCCGCGAAGCCGGCTGCGCGGAACGCCGTCTTCGCCAGCTGCTGGCGCTCCGGCTGGAGGTCCACCGTGGTCAGGACGCCGTCCGGCCGCATCCCGAGCAGCAGATAGATGCCCGACACGCCCGTGCCGGTTCCGATTTCCGCCACCGCCTTGGCGTCCGCCGTCGCGGCGAGCAGGCGCAGCGCGCCACCGGTCCCCGGCGACACCGAGGGCTGCCCTGCCTCCCTGGCCCGCTCCCGGGCCCAGCGCAGAGCGTCGTCCTCGGCGACAAAGGCGTCGGCGAACGACCAGCTCGTCTGCCGGTTGGCGGTAATGGCCCTCTCCTGTCCCCGTAGTTGACGCAACGGTGACTGTATCCGCTGTCAGCGGGAACCCGCTGATGGGACCGTGCGTTCACCAGGGGTGGGAAGCGACAGGGGACAGCCGGGCGACCGGACCCCAAATTCGCGTAAAGATTCTTATCCGGAGCTAACGGGCGGGGTGGCTATGGTAGGGGCTCCACTGGACACCACCAGAGCCGACAGGGGAGGTGCGGCTGCGCCTGTGGATCGGGGAGGAGTGCTTCGGCGTCTTCTCAGGTCGGCGGGTGAGCCGAAATCCGTGACCGACACCGCTGAGCGTTTCCGCACCACCGACTCCGCTCCCACCACCGCGACCTTCGCATCGGATGCGGAATCGCAGGCGTGGACTCCGCCCACCTGGGAGGAGATCGTCAGCACGCACAGTGGCCGGGTCTACCGCCTCGCCTACCGCCTCACGGGCAACCAGCACGACGCCGAGGACCTCACGCAGGAGGTCTTCGTCCGTGTCTTCCGCTCGCTGTCGACGTACACGCCGGGCACCTTCGAGGGCTGGCTCCACCGCATCACCACCAACCTCTTCCTCGACATGGTCCGCCGCAAGCAGCGCATCCGCTTCGACGCGCTCGCCGACGACGCCGCCGAGCGACTGCCCAGCCGCGAGCCCTCGCCGCAGCAGGTCTTCAACGACACGCACTTCGACGCCGACGTGCAGCAGGCCCTCGACACCCTCGCGCCCGAGTTCCGCGCCGCGGTCGTCCTCTGCGACATCGAAGGACTGTCGTACGAGGAGATCGCCGCGACCCTCGGCGTGAAGCTCGGCACCGTCCGCAGCCGGATCCACCGCGGGCGCTCCCACCTCCGCAAGGCGCTCAAGCACCGCTCGCCCGAGGCACGGGCGGAGCGTGCCCTGGCCTCCGTCGGATGGGAGGCAGGGACAGCGTGAGCGGCACACGTCCCTCGTCACCGACCCCCGCGGAACAGCACCTCGGGGACCGGCTGGCCGCGCTCGTCGACGGCGAACTCGGCCATGACGCCCGCGAGCGGGTCCTCGCCCACCTCGCGACCTGCGCCCGCTGCAAGGCCGAGGCCGACGCCCAGCGCACCCTCAAGAGCGTCTTCGCCTCCGCCGCACCCCCACCGCCGTCGGAGGGCTTCCTCGCCCGGCTGCAGGGCCTCCCGGGAGGCCCTGGCGACCCGGGCGCCCCAGGAGGGCCCAGAGGCCCTCTGGAACAGCTGCTCGGCCCGGGCGGAGTGAAGTCCGACGGCTTCGCCACGGCGGCGGTCGTCACCCCGCACCCCCCGCACACCGGATTCCGCATCCACGCGGTCGGTGACCGCGCCTCGGGAACCTCCGGGCGCGGCAGGCGCTTCGCCTTCGCGGCGGCCAGCGCGGTCTCCTTCGCGGCGATCGCCCTCGGCGGCACCCTGCCCCTCGAAGCCTCGGTGAACGCGAGCGGGCGCGGCGGTCAGGGCACGGGCAGCGCGGTCACCCCGCTGCGCACCGCCTCCACGGGTCCCGGCGGCGGCTCGGCCGTGGCCAGGGGCACGCGCTCCGGGGAGCGCGGCGCCCAGGCCGTCGACGAGGGCAGGGCCGTTCCGGCCGCTCCGCTGTCCTCGGCGGCTCCGGCGGCGGTGCCGCACGGGCCGGTGGTCCCGCACGGGCCGGTGGCGGCGGGCCACCAGGGCACGGTCCCGGCCGGCGCGGTCCCGCCGGACGCGGTGCGCTCCGTGGCGGCTCCGCTGTCGGCGGTGGCGCTCCAGAGGCCCGCCCCGCAGTCGCTCCTCGCCCTGTCGCCGTTCGTACGGCCGACGGGTCCGGCCCTCCGACTGGCCTTCGCCCCCGGCCCCAGTCCGGCGCCGAGTCCGACGACCGCACCGCTCGGCTCCCACCGCTGACCCGCGACCTGGTTCAATCCAGGGACACGGGCGCCCGAACCAGGGGCGCGGACGGGTCTGCGGGGTGCGGGGAGAGCATGAACAACGGGAAGCCGAACTGGTGGAGCCGTCCTTCGAGCACACCGGAGGTGGCGCGGATATCCTCGCCGCCTCCGACCGGGGACGTGGCTGATGTGGTCGACGTGACCGACGACGGCGACTTTCCCCTGCCCGCGCCCCAGCCGCCGGCCGGGGGCACGGCCGCGGCGCCGGACGCCCCCGCCGTCGCGGATGTGACGGACATCGCCGCGGAGACGGGCGGGACGGATACGGCGGATGCGGTGGGCACGGCGGATGCGACGGCGGCCCCCGAGGCCGCGCCCGTCGTTCTCCTGACCAAGAGCGAGCCGCCCGCCCCGGCCGTCGACGCCCCCGTCGACCTCCCTCCGGTGGACCTCCCGGCGGCCGAGGCCCAGGTCCCCGCGCCCGACGCCCCGGTGGCACCCGCGCAGCCCGCGCCGCAGCCCCTGCACGCGCCCGACGAGTACCGGACGCCGCCGTACGGGGAGCCGGGCCCCTGGGCCCCCGCACCGCCCGTACAGCGCCCTCCGGCACCCGTACCGCCGCAGGCGCACCCCCACCTCCAGCCGCATCCCCAGCCGCACCCGCAGGCCGGCGCGCCCTGGGTGCAGTACGACCCCTGGACGGCCGGTGGCGCCGGGCTCCCGCCCGCGCCCGCGAAGAAGTCCCGCAAGGGGCTCGCCGTGGCGGGAGCGCTGGTCTTCGCGCTCGTCACCGGTGTCATCGGCGGCGGGATCGGCGCGTACGTCGAGCGGAACGGCGGCCTCACCACCGTCGAACTGCCCCAGGCGGACGCCGGGGACACCGGCCGCGCCCCCGACAGCGTGGCCGGGATCGCGGCCAGCGCCCTGCCCGGCGTCGTCACCCTGCACGTCAGGGGCGGCGGTTCGTCCGGCACCGGCACCGGCTTCGTCCTCGACACCAAGGGCCACATCCTCACCAACAACCACGTCGTCGACGCGGCACGGTCCTCCGAGGACATCTCGGTGACCTTCTCCAGCGGCGAGACCGCCCGCGCCAAGATCGTCGGCAAGGACACCGGCTACGACCTGGCCGTCGTCCAGGTCACCGGCGTCTCCGGTCTCAAGCCGCTGCCGCTCGGCAACTCCGACAACGTCCGCGTCGGCGACCCCGTCGTCGCCATCGGCGCCCCCTTCGACCTCTCCAACACGGTCACCTCCGGGATCATCAGCGCCAAGGAGCGCCCGATCACCGCGGGCGGAGAGAAGGGCGACGGCAGCGACATCAGCTACGTCGACGCGCTCCAGACCGACGCCCCCATCAACCCCGGCAACTCCGGCGGCCCGCTCCTCGACTCCAAGGCCCGGGTCATCGGCATCAACAGCGCGATCCGCGCCGCCGGGGGCGGCTCCGGCGAGGGCGACGGCGACAGTGCCTCCCAGCCCGGCTCCATCGGCCTGGGCTTCGCCATACCGATCAACCAGGGCAAGCGTGTCGCCGAGGAGCTCATCAACACCGGCAAGGCCACCCACCCCGTCATCGGTGTGAGCCTCGACATGCAGTTCAACGGCGACGGCGCCCGGGTCGGAGAGAAGGGCAAGGACGGCTCCGCGTCCGTCACGCCCGGCGGCCCGGCGGCCACGGCGGGGCTCCGTCCCGGCGACGTCATCATCAAGGTCGACGGCCAGCGGGTGCACAACGGCGAGGAGCTGATCGTGAAGATCCGCGCCCACCGCCCCGGCGACCGGCTGGAGCTCACCCTGACCCGCGACGGCAAAGAGCTGACAAAGACACTGACGCTCGGTTCCTCCCAGGGCACCTGAGTGCCATGTGGCGGCCACCGGGAGGTACCCGTCCGGCGGTTTCGGCGGGTACCTTGGATCCGGTCCTTGACCGGCATGAAGGAGCTACTACGTGTTCAGCGACATAGGCGCACTCGAGCTGGTGGCGCTCGTGGTCCTCGCCGTACTCGTCTTCGGGCCGGAGAAGCTCCCGAAGGTCATCCAGGACGTCTCGCGCTTCATCCGGAAGGTCCGTGAGTTCTCGGACAGCGCGAAGGAGGACATCCGCAGCGAGCTGGGCCCGGACTTCAAGGACTTCGAGTTCGAGGACCTCAACCCCAAGACGTTCCTGCGCAAGCAGATGGAGCAGAACGAGGACCTCAGGGAGCTGAAGGAGCTGCGCGGCACCTTCGACCTCAAGAAGGAGATCAACGAGGTCGCCGACGCGGTCCACAGCCGTGAGCCGCAGCCCTCGGCCGCTGTCAACGGCTCCCCGGCCATCGCCTCCCCGGCCGACGGACCCGCCGCAGGCACCCCGGACCTGCTCAAGAAGCAGGACAAGCCGGACACCGGCGAGCGCCCGCCGTACGACTCCGACGCGACCTGACGACGGGCTGTCACCGCCCCGGCGCGTTCCGGTGGCTATCCTCGCCTCTGTTGACGGAACGAGGAGGCGGCCGAGATGGAGACCACGAGTCGGGTGGAGGGCGTACCCACGGCCCGGCGGACCGCCGAGGGCTATCTGCGCGCGCCCTTCGCCTGGTACGGCCTCGACGAGGCGTTCACCGGGCCCCGCTGGCTGATGCAGGTCGGTACGGCGGCGGACGGCACCGTGCAGCACGGGTCGACCGGGCACGGTGACACGCCGTCCATAAAGTCGGACGCGAGCGCCACGGAGAAGGAACGGTTCGCGGTCGTCGTGACGGTCGCGGCGAGCCCGGTGCGGCGGACCGGCGACGGGACCGGCGTCCTCGACGCCACCACCGTCTCCTCGGCCGCCTGGCTGGCCGGTTCGGGACTGCTCGTGCACACCTGGCCCGGCTCGCTCGACCACGCGACGCGGGACAACTGGCTGGACCAGCAGACCGAGACGGCGTTCGAGCTCGCCGACGACCTCGACGGTCCGGAGTGGTCGACGCTGTCGCTGCCGGTGGACGGCGTACCGGTGCCGTTCCACTACCGGGAGTCGGAGTTCGGCTGGGTCCTCGCGGGCTCCGCGGCGGACGTCCACATCGGGGCGTACGGGCGGGGGATGAGCGCGTACGGGCTCGGGTTCTCGCAGATCAAGGACCTCGACGCGTACGCGTAGAACGCTCACGCGCGGCACGGGAAAGGGGCACCCCGCACGGGGTGCCCCTTCACGCTGTGCGGCCACCGCGGGCCGGCGACGAGGTGTGCCCACCCGTTCCGCCCCGCGGAACGATTGCCCACACCGAGGCCGCTAGAACTTGTTGCGCGGCGTGATGCCCAGGCTCATGCCCGAGAGGCCGCGTGCGCGGCCGCCCAGCTTGCCGGCGATGGCGCGGAGCGCCGCGCCCGCCGGGGAGTCCGGGTCGGACAGGACGACCGGCTTGCCCTCGTCGCCGCCCTCGCGGAGCCGTACGTCGATCGGGATCGAGCCGAGGACCGGGACGGTCGCGCCCGTGGTCCGCGTCAGACCGTCCGCGACCCGCTGGCCGCCGCCCGTGCCGAACACGTCGACCATCTCGTCGCAGTGCGGGCACGGCAGGCCCGCCATGTTCTCGACGACGCCGACGATCTTCTGGTGGGTCTGGACGGCGATCGAACCGGCCCGCTCGGCGACCTCGGCCGCCGCCTGCTGCGGGGTCGTGACGACCAGGATCTCCGCGTTGGGGACGAGCTGCGCGACCGAGATCGCGATGTCGCCGGTGCCCGGGGGCAGGTCGAGCAGGAGGACGTCGAGGTCGCCCCAGTACACGTCCGCGAGGAACTGCTGGAGCGCGCGGTGCAGCATCGGGCCGCGCCACACCACCGGGGCGTTGCCCGGGGTGAACATGCCGATGGAGATGACCTTCACGCCGTGCGCCGACGGCGGCATGATCATGTTCTCGACCTGGGTCGGACGTCCGTCCGCGCCCAGCATCCGCGGCACGCTGTGACCGTAGATGTCGGCGTCGACGACACCGACCTTCAGCCCGTCGGCGGCCATCGCCGCGGCCAGGTTCACGGTCACGGAGGACTTGCCGACACCGCCCTTGCCGGAGGCCACCGCGTACACCCGGGTCAGCGAGCCGGGCTTCGCGAACGGCACCTCGCGCTCGGCGCCCGTGCCGCGCAGCGCCGCCGCCAACTCCTTGCGCTGCTCGTCGCTCATCACGTCCAGCGAGACGTCGACGCCGGTGACGCCCTCGACCCGGGAGACGGCCTCGGTCACGCGCTGCGTGATGGTGTCCCGCATGGGGCACCCGGAGACGGTCAGGTAGACCGTGACGGCGACCCTGCCGTCCGGTTCGATCTCCACCGACTTGACCATGCCGAGCTCAGTGATCGGTTTGTTGATCTCGGGGTCGTTCACCGTCGCCAGTGCTTCGAGCACCGCGTCTTCCATAGCCATACCGACGATGGTACGGCGCCGACCACCTGCCCATGAAAGGCCTGTCAACGGTCGGGTACGTCACTTCCCCGGGTGTCGCCGGACGGGAATAGATCCCGGCGCTCCTCCAGCTCCCTGACGAGGTCCTGGAGCTCCGAGCGGATCCAGTCGCGGGTGGCGACCTCGCCGAGGCCCATCCGGAGCGCCGCGATCTCCCGGGTCAGGTACTCGGTGTCGGCGATCGACCGCTCGTTCTGCTTCCTGTCCTGCTCGAGATTGACCCGGTCCCGGTCGTCCTGCCGGTTCTGGGCGAGCAGGATCAGCGGCGCCGCGTACGAGGCCTGGAGGGACAGCGCGAGGGTCAGGAAGATGAACGGGTACTCGTCGAACTTGAGCGACCCGGGCGCGAAGATGTTCCACGCGACCCAGACGATGATCGTCAGGGTCATCCAGACGAGGAACCTGCCGGTCCCCAGGAACCGGGCGATCCGCTCCGAGAGGCGACCGAAGGCCTCCGGGTCGTACTCGGGAAGGAGCCTGGCCCGTCGCTCGCGCGGCAGGTCGAGCCGGATGCGGGGACCCGACCGTTCGCGCTCCCGGTCCCGGTCCCGCTCGCGCTCCCGGTCCTGTGTGCGCTCAGCCGGCATGCCCGACCTCCTCCTCGTGGAACTCGGTCTCCCGCCAGTCCTCCGGCAGCAGATGGTCGAGCACGTCGTCGACGGTGACCGCGCCGAGCAGCGAACCGCTCTCGTCCACCACGGGCGCCGCGACCATGTTGTACGCGGCGAGGTAGCTGGTGACGGCGGACAGCGGGGTGTCCGGGCCGAGCGGCGGCAGATCGCTGTCCACGAGCGAGCTGACAAGGGTGAACGGCGGATCGCGAAGCAGCCGCTGGAAGTGCACCATCCCCAGGTACTTGCCCGTGGGCGTCTCGTCCGGCGGCCGGCACACGTACACCTGCGCGGCGAGCGCCGGGGACAGGTCCTGCTGCCGGACCCGGGCGAGCGCGTCCGCGACCGTGGCGTCCGGCCGCAGCACGATCGGCTCGGTCGTCATCAGACCGCCCGCCGTGCGCTCCTCGTACGCCAGGAGCCGGCGCACGTCGGCCGCGTCGTCCGGTTGCATCAGGGTGAGGAGCCGCTCCTTGTCCTCCTCGGGCAGCTCGGACAGCAGGTCGGCCGCGTCGTCCGGGTCCATCGCCTCCAGGACGTCGGCCGCGCGCTCCTCCTTCAGCTTGCCGAGGATCTCGATCTGGTCGTCCTCCGGCAGCTCTTCGAGGACGTCGGCGAGCCGGTCGTCGTCGAGCGCGGCGGCCACCTCGGCGCGCCGCTTGGGGGAGAGGTGGTGCAGCGCGTTGGCGAGGTCGGCGGGGCGCAGCTTCTCGAAGGTGGCGAGCAGGCTCTCGGCGCCCTGGCCGTGCTCCTCCAGGGAGAAGCCGGTGACGGCCGACCACTCGACGGTCAGCGTCTCGCCCTTGCGGCTCAGCACTCCGCCCTTCCCCTTGCGGACGAAGACCTTGTCGATCTCCCAGTCGCGCCGGGCGGGCAGTTGCCGGATGGAGACGTCGAGGACGGTGACCTCCTCGCCCTCCTCCCCGCCGGGACCCACGAGCCGGACCCGCCGGTCGAGGAGTTCGCCGAGGACGAGCCGCTCGGTGGGGCGCCGTTCGAAGCGGCGCATGTTGACGACGCCGGTGGTGATGACCTGGCCGGACTCGACGCCGGTGATCCGGGTCATCGGCACGAACACCCGGCGGCGGCTGAGGACCTCCACGACCATGCCGAGCAGCCGCGGCGGCCTGCGGCCGACCCGGAGCATGGCCACCAGGTCGCTGACCCGGCCGACCTGGTCGCCCACGGGGTCGAAGACGGGGACCCCCGCGAGGTGGGAGACGAAGATCCGGGGGGCGCCTGCCGCCATGCCACGCGCCTCCTCGGTGCCGGACGATTCGATTCCACGCAGATCGACGCGGAGAGCTCTGCCGGGTTCAGGCTAGCCCGTACCGTTCCGCCCCGCCCCGGCAGCGCCTCCGTACGGCTGCCGCCGGGTCCGTCACCCGGTCCGGGTACGCTGCGGTCTGCCGTTCCCCCACCTATCGGCTCCGAGACCGGACCCGGCGCTTCCGCCGGTCCGGGAGCGCGGTAGTCTCCCCGGCCCGGCAGTCCGCACGGACCACGGCCCTTCGCCCCCCATGAACACGAGAGGCAGCGCAGATGACCGTTCGCACCCCGTCATCGCGTATCCGCAGGGCGGTCGCGCCCCTGGTGCTCTGCGCCGGACTGACGGTGGGACTCACGGCCTGCGCCGCCGACCCGGACGAGGGGACCAACGGGGTCGGGAAGCTCTCCGCGCCCGAGATCGAGGGCGAGGCGCGGTCGGCGGCGGACACGGCGAGGGCGGTACGGCTCGCCGGAACCCTGGTCAGCAAGGGCGACACGTTCAAGCTGAACATGCGGCTCAAGCAGGACGGCGCCACCGGTTCGGTGACGACGAAGAACAGCACCTTCGAACTGCTGCGGATCGGCGACGCGCTCTACCTGAAGGCCGACGCGGGCTTCTGGGCGCACGACGCCGAGGGCGGCGGCGGGCCGACGGAGGCGGACGAGCAGGCCGCCGACAAGCTGGACGACATGTACGTGAAGGTGCCGCAGGGCGACCCCTCGTACAAGCAGCTGCGCGGCTTCACCGACATGCGCCTGCTCCTCGGCGGGCTGATCGGCCTGCACGGCGAGAAGGTCAAGGGCGACCGGGACCGGATAGGCGGGATCCGTACGGTCAAGGTCAAGGGCGGCGAGGGCGGCGAGGGCGGCACGCTCGACGTGGCCCTCGACGGCTCCCCGTACCCGCTGCGGTTCGCGCGGGGCGGGGGAGCGGGCGTGGTGGTGCTCTCCGAGTGGAACAAGGAGTTCCCGCTCGTCGCGCCGTCGAAGGAGGAGACCCTCGACTACGGCAAGCAGCTGCCCCGGACCTGAGCCCCGACCCGGTGATCAGCGCTTGCGGCGCTTGCGCAGCAGTTTCGGGAGACCGGCCGGCACCGGGTCGCGGGTCGTGGCCCCGGAGGGCAGCGGTACGGCGGCCAGGGAGCCGTCCGGGAGCTCCGTGGTCGCCCCGCGCGGTTCGAGCCGCAGCACCCGGCACTCGCGCGCCCAGCGCCCCGTCATGGCCTCGCCGTCGGGCGCGTTGAGCCGCTTGCCCTTGAGCTCGGCGACCGCCGCGTCCCACTCCTCGGTGCCGTGGGCGAGTTCGCGTACGGCGGCCGTCCAGGCGACGAGCCGGCCGCCCTTGTCCTTGCTGCGGACCGTGACCTCGGCCGTGCCGCCGTCCGGCAGGCCGGGCAGCGGCTGCTCGCCGGGGCCGTCGCCGACGACGAACGCGGCGCCGTCGGACCAGACGTGCCAGAGCGCGCGGGCGGGGCCGGTGCCGCGCACCCAGAGGAGGCCGGACTTCTTGGTGGCCTCCTCGACGAGGAAGAGCTCTTCGGTCATGGCCCGAAGCCTAACGGCAGCCGCCTACAGCCAGCCGTTGCGCTTGAGGGTGCGGTGGATGGTGAAGCAGATGGCCACGATGCCGGTCAGCACCATCGGGTAGCCGTACTTCCAGTGCAGCTCGGGCATGTGGTCGAAGTTCATGCCGTACACGCCGCAGACCGCCGTGGGGACGGCGACGATCGCCGCCCACGAGGTGATCTTGCGCATGTCCTCGTTCTGCGCGACGGTCGCCTGCGCCAGGTTGGCCTGGAGGATCGAGTTGAGGAGCTCGTCGAAGCCGACGACCTGCTCCTGGACGCGGGCGAGGTGGTCGGCGACGTCCCGGAAGTACTTCTGGATGTCGGGGTCGACGAGCCGCATCGGCCGCTCGCTGAGCAGCTGCATCGGGCGGAGCAGCGGCGTGACGGCCCGCTTGAACTCCAGCACCTCGCGCTTGAGCTGGTAGATCCGGCCGGTGTCCGTACCGCGCGTGGAGCCCTTCGCGGCCGGCGAGAAGACGTCGATCTCCAGCTGGTCGATGTCGAGTTCGACGGCGTCGGCGACCGCGATGTAGCCGTCGACGACGTGGTCGGCGATGGCGTGCAGCACGGCCGAGGGGCCTTTGGCGAGCAGCTCGGGCTCGCCCTGGAGGCGGTGCCGGAGGTTGCGCAGGGAGCCCTGGCCGCCGTGCCGGACGGTGATGACGAAGTCGGGCCCTGTGAAGCACATCACCTCGCCGGTCTCCACGACCTCGCTGGTCGCGGTGAGTTCGGCGTGCTCCACGTAGTGGATGGTCTTGAAGACGGTGAAGAGGGTGTCGTCGTACCGCTCCAGCTTGGGTCGCTGGTGGGCGTGGACGGCGTCCTCGACGGCGAGCGGGTGCAGCCCGAACTCGGCGGCGATACCGGCGAATTCGGCTTCGGTGGGCTCGTGGAGCCCGATCCAGGTGAAGCCGCCGCTCTCCCGCACCTGGCGCATCGCGCCCCGCGGGGTGAGGCACTCGCTGTCGTCGATGCGGCTCCCGTCGCGGTAGACGGCGCAGTCGACGACGGCGCTGGAGGCCGAGTGGTCGCGGGTGGGGTCGTACGAGGTGTACGTGGTGGGGGTCTTGCGCAGGGGGTGCCGCAGGCTCGGGCGGACGGCTGCGCGCAGGTCACGGATCATCGACATGGGCGTGCTCCTTCACGGAGAGGCCGTCGGCGAGCGTGGCACAGCCCGGAATGGGGACGTGGAGTTACGTCGTCCACAAAGCGGGCGGCACCGAGGGATCGCGGTGACGGCGTTCGCTACAGACAGGCAAAGGCGAGATGCTCTTCCGTCGTGCGAGATGCCGGGGAGCGGAGTCCGTACGGAGAGGTACGGGCCGGAATCACCGGAGAGTCGTACGCACCGGGTTCGGGTGCGGGGCGGAAGAGCGGCTGGTACTGCCCGACCGACTTCGGTCCATCGCAGCCCCACCTCCTCCGGCCGGTCCCTCGTGAGGGATGACGTGTGACGAGTAGTCAGGAGTTCGGGACTCCCGACCAGCGGCCAAGACTATCAGCCGACAGAGGGTCAATCCCTGACTTTGCCCGTTCCATACGCGCTTTATGCTCAGCCCATGGGAGAAGTTCTTGCTCTGGTCGAGGCCAGGTTGCGTACGGCGCTCGGAGAACCGGACGCGCGGGCCGCGGTGACGTTCCTCGGCACGGACCGGATCGAGGTGCTCCGCTTCATCGACGGCGACCTCGTGCGGTACGCGACCCTCGGCATGTCGGCCCAGCCGATGGCCGACCCGACGGCCGCGCTCGCCGATCCGGTGAAGGGCCCGCGCGCGGAGCTCGTCCTGACGGTACGGGCCGGACTCGCCGACACCGACAAGGTGCTGCGCCCGCTCGCCGTCCTCGCCGCCACCCCCCAGGTCGAAGGGGTGATCGTGGCCCCCGGCGCCTCGCTCGACGTCGGCGAGCCGCTCTGGCCGGGCGCCGCCTTCAGCTCGGTCCTCGTCGCCGAGTCCGGCGGCCTGGTCGAGGACCTGGAGCTCGACGCCCCGATGGACCCGGTGCGCTTCCTGCCGCTGCTCCCGATGACCCCGAACGAGGCCGCGTGGAAGCGGGTGCACGGGGCGCAGGCCCTGGAGGAACGCTGGCTGGCGCAGGGCACGGACCTGCGCGACCCGCTGCGCAGGTCCGTGAACCTGGACTGAGCACGGCGGTCGGCGGTCGGCGGTCCGGACGCGGCGGGCGCGTTCGTGAACCCGGGCGGGGCGCCGGGGGCCGGCCCGTGAACCCGGGGCGGGAGCGGGGGGCCGGCCCGGCGACCGAGGGTGAACGGCACGGGCCGGACGGGTGATCGTTGGTGACCGTCCTTGACGCCGGGCCCCGGGGGTAGGACCGTTGAGCCCTATGAGGGGCGAACCCAGTTGTCCGAAGTGTGGTGGCCGGGTCAGGGCGCCGGGGCTGTTCGCCGACTCCTGGCAGTGCGACGTGCACGGTTCGGTGCACCCGCTCCAGCCCGTGATCCCGCCCAGTGTCGAGGCGCTCGGCGTCGTGGTGCACCGGTCCCAGGTGCCGGTGTGGATGCCGTGGCCCCTTCCCGTCGGCTGGCTCTTCACCGGAGTCGCGTACGCCGGTGACGACCGCGGCGGGGGACGGGCGACCGCCGTCGCCTGCTCCGGACCGGGTCCGCTCGGCGGACTCGGCGAGCTGCTGCTGATCGCGGAGGAACTCGGAGTCGGCCTCGGCGCGCGGTACGCGGGCATCGACGGCCCCGATCCCGGCCCCGGCATGGCCATCGACAAACCCCCGCAGACGAAGGTGCTCGCCGCAGGACGGCCCACCCCGCTCTGGCACGTCAACGGCGCGCCCCACGACCGCGCGGTCTTCGCGGGGGAGGCGCGCGGCCTCTGGCTGTGGGCGATCGTCTGGCCCGAGCAGTCCGGCCTCCTGATGTACGACGAGCTGGTCCTGACGGACCTGCGGGACGCGGGCGCCGAGGTCGAGCTGCTCCCGTGCGGGGCGCTGACGCCGAGACTGCTCGGCTAGCGCCCTGACGGGCGCGCGGGAGTCGGGAGTACGGGCGCACGGGGGTGTGAGCGTGCGGGAGCACGGGCGCGCGGGCGTGCGTGGCGCTCACGTCCGGGCGCCCGGCGGATCCGTACAAGCGTGTTCGATTCGCCCGTTATGCTGGAGCGTCCCTCGTCCGTCCCGAGCCCCCGGAGTACCGCGTCGTGCGCATCGACCTGCACACCCACTCCACGGCCTCCGACGGAACGGACTCCCCGGCCGACCTCGTGCGGAACGCGGCCGCGGCCGGTCTCGACGTCGTCGCGCTCACGGACCACGACACCACCCGCGGCCACGCCGAGGCGATCGAGGCGCTCCCCGAGGGCCTGACCCTCGTCACCGGTGCCGAGCTGTCCTGCCGGGTCGACGGCATCGGCCTGCACATGCTCGCGTACCTCTTCGACCCCCTGGAGCCCGCGCTCCTCGCCGAGCGCGAGCTCGTCAGGGACGACCGCGTGCCGCGCGCGCGGGCCATGGTCGGCAAGCTGCGGGAACTGGGCGTGCCCGTCACCTGGGAGCAGGTCGCCCGGATCGCGGGCGACGGCTCCGTCGGCCGCCCGCACGTCGCCGAGGCGCTCGTCGAGCTCGGCGTCGTACCGGACGTGTCCGGGGCGTTCACGCCCGAGTGGCTCGCCGACGGCGGCCGGGCGTACGTCGGGAAGCACGAGCTGGACCCGGTCGAGGCGATCCGCCTGGTCAAGGCGGCCGGCGGGGTCACCGTCTTCGCGCACCCCCTCGCCGTCAAGCGCGGCCAGGTGCTGCCCGAGGCCTCGATAGCCCGGCTCGCCGAGGCCGGACTCGACGGCATCGAGGTCGACCACATGGACCACGACGAGGCGACGCGCGCCCGGCTGCGCGGGCTCGCGAAGGAGCTCGGTCTGCTGACCACGGGCTCCAGCGACTACCACGGCAGCCGCAAGACCTGCCGCCTCGGCGAGTACACGACCGACCCCGAGATCTACGGCGAGATCACCCGCCGTGCGGCGGGGGCCTTCCCGGTCCCCGGCGCCGGGGGAACCCCCGCCTAGTTCCGGGCAGGGCCCTCGCCCGATTCCCGCCGTCCCACCGCTCCGGCGGCAGGCCACCGTGCCCGCCGCCGCCCGTGCGACGCGCGCCCGCCCACTCCGCGCACTCCTTCACGCGCCCGCGTGCGGCTTCCTGCCGTACCGCGGCGGCGCTCACCCCGCCCTGTCGGCGGAATCCCACATTCCGGCGCCTGGGCGACACCCCGCCGTTCCACCTCTCCCGCAAGGCACCCCACCGTGTTCGACGTCGCCGTCTTCGGCTCGCTGTTCCTGACCCTCTTCGTGATCATGGATCCCCCCGGTATCACGCCGATCTTCCTCGCCCTCACCTCCGGCCGCGCGGCCAAGGTGCAGCGCCGGATGGCCTGGCAGGCCGTCGCCGTGGCCTTCGGCGTCATCACCGTCTTCGGCATCCTGGGTCAGCAGATCCTCGACTACCTGCACGTCTCCGTCCCCGCGCTGATGATCGCGGGCGGTCTCCTGCTGCTGCTCATCGCGCTCGACCTGCTCACCGGCAAGACCGACGAGCCCCAGCAGACCAAGGACGTGAACGTCGCCCTCGTCCCGCTGGGCATGCCGCTGCTCGCCGGTCCCGGCGCCATCGTCTCGGTCATCCTCGCCGTGCAGAACGCCGACGGCGCCGCCGCGCAGGTCTCCGTCTGGGCCGCCATCGTCGCCATGCACCTCGTGCTCTGGCTGACCATGCGGTACTCGCTGGTGATCATCCGGGTCATCAAGGACGGCGGAGTGGTCCTGGTGACCCGCCTCGCCGGCATGATGCTCTCCGCCATCGCGGTGCAGCAGATCATCAACGGCGTCACCCAGGTGATCCAGAACTCCTGAGTCCCGTGTCCGGGCTCGGGGGCCGGGTCTCCCGGACACCACTGCGCCCCCGTACGGATTCCGCTCTGGCGGAGTCCGTGCGGGGGCGCGGTGCGTGGGGTGGACCCGACCTGTTACGAGGCCGAGGTCTCGGCGGGGCGGATCCAGATGCGCTGGCCGATCGAGGCGGCCTGCTGCACGATCCGGTTGACGGAGGCGGCGTCCACGACGGTCCGGTCGACGGGCGTGCCGTCGATGTCGTCGAGTCGCAGGATTTCGAAGCGCACAGGCTTCTCCCTTCGTCTGAGTTGATCCTCCTGGTGGAGAACTGCGTTACGTATGGGTTCAACGGGATGCATCCTGCAAACATTCCTTACGCTAAGGAAAATTTTCGAATGCCTAACTACTGGCGGGTAGGAGGGTGTGGCGGCGGCCCCCGGGGGAGCGGACAATGAGCCCCGTATGAACGACGCAGACACCACTCAGGTGACCGAGACCGACGCCCGCCTGCGCGCACTCGACACGCGCCTGGAGCGCACCAACGAGCTCCTCCAGCGGATGCTGGCCGAGGTCGCCAGGACCCCCTCCACCCATGCCATCTTCGTCGACGCGGGTTACGTCCATGCTGCGGCCGGGTTGCTGGTGGCGGGCACCGAGGACCGCCGCTCCTTCGACCTCGACGCGGAAGGCCTCATCGAGGCCTTCATCGACAAGGCCCGCACGATCTTCGCCGACAGCAGACTGCTCCGCGTCTACTGGTACGACGGGGCCAGACGCCGTATCCACACCCCCGAGCAGCAGGCCATCGCCGAGCTCCCCGACGTCAAGGTCCGCCTCGGCAACCTCAACGCCAACAACCAGCAGAAGGGCGTCGACTCCCTGATCCGTACCGATCTGGAGTCCCTCGCCCGCCACCGCGCCATCAGCGACGCCGCCCTCGTCGGCGGCGACGAGGACCTCGTCTCGGCCGTCGAGGCGGCCCAGGGCTACGGCGCCCGCGTCCACCTCTGGGGCATCGAGGCCGCCGAGGGCCGCAACCAGGCGGAGGCGCTCCTCTGGGAGGTCGACAGCCAGCGCACCTTCGAGCTGGACTTCTGCCGCCCCTACGTCACCCGCCGCCCCGTCACCACGTACGAGAACGACGGCGAGCCGCCGCCCTCCCGCGAGGAGGTGCGGTTCGTCGGCGCCCAGATCGCGGCGACCTGGCTCGGCGAGCGCGGCCGGGACCGGCTGGCCGAACTCCTGCCGGGCGCGCCCTACCTGCCGGGGCCCGTCGACCAGGACCTGCTCGTCGAGGCGGAACGCCTGCTCAGCCGTTCCCTGCGCGGCTACGCCGCTCTCCGGCGCGCCCTGCGGGACGGCTTCTGGCAGCACCTCAAGGCGCAGTTCTGACCCGGGTCTTCCGACACGGTGCCGCCCTCGGGAGCTCCGTACGGTACGGGTCCGGCCCCGGGCTCACGGTGCGGTGCCGACCTCGGGGCTCGCGGCGCGGGTCCGGCCCGGGTCTTACGGCGCCGTCCTGAGTTCGGTGGGGGCGGCCGTCCGCTCCCAGAAGCCGGTGAGCCGGTCGGTCAGCTCCTGAGGGTGCGAGACGTTGGGGGAGTGGCCCGCGCCCTTCAGCACCGTGTGGTGCGCGCCGGTGCGGACCGCCGCCGCGGCGAGGTCCCCGACGGGCCACACCATCTCGTCCGTCCCGTACGCGATGTGCAGGGGGATCCGCAGCGCGGCCAGCTCCGCCGTACCGTCCCGACGGCTGAGCAGCAGCCGCCCCGCGCCCGACAGCTGAGTGATCCGGGTCCGCATCCAGCGCCGCCGCAGGAAGCCCGCGAGCTCCGGGGCGTCGGTCGTGTCCGGCTCCTCGCCCCGGCTGTCCAGCCAGCACATCACCTGCCACACCCGCTCCTTCGGCAGCAGCGCGAGCCCGACGCGCAGCACCCGGATCCGGGTCCGCTGGGACCCGACGACCCGGCCGGGGCCCGAGGAGAGCAGGGTGAGGGAGCGGAAGGCCGCCGGGGCGAGCGACGCGGCCCCCCGGGCCACCAGGCCGCCGAACGAGTGGCCGAGCAGATGAACGGGACCGTCCCCGAGGGCCGAGGCCTGCGCCACCGCGTCGAGCGCGAGCGCCCTGCGGCGGTAGGCGGCCCGGCCCCGGGGGCCCCGGGACTCGTACTGGCCGCGCCCGTCCACCGCCACGGCCCGGTACCCGGCCTCGCTCAGCGGCCCGAGCAGGCCGAGGAAGTCCTCCTTGCTGCCGGTGTACCCGGGCAGCAGCAGCACCGTCCCGCGCCGCCGGCCCAGCGGCTCCGTGTCGAGCACGGCGAAGTCGCCGCGCGCGGTCACCAGCGGGCGGGCGCGGGTCCGGGGCGGCAGCAGGAGGGAACGGGGCTTGCTCATATCCGGACTGTAACCGGAGGGGCGCGCGCCGGGCCTGCCGGTGGACGCCGCTGCGGCCCGGCCCCTGGGGAGGGACCGGGCCGCAGCGGCGAGGAGGGACGGGATCAGCTCTCCGGCTGAGCCGCCGCCTTCTTGGTGGTGCGGCGGCGGGGGGCCTTCTTCGGCTCCTCCGCCGGGGCCTCGGCGACCGGCTCGGCGACCGGTTCGGCAGCGGCCTTCTTCGTCGTACGGCGACGCGTCGGCGTCTTCGGCTCGGAGGCGTCGGGAGCCTCGGCCGCGACCGCCTTCTTCGTCGTACGGCGACGGGGAGCCTTGGGGGCCTCCTCGGCGGCCGGCGCCGACGCGGCGGCGGTCTCGGTGACCTCGGCGACCGGCTCCGCGACGGCCTTCTTGGCCGTGCGGCGGCGGGGGGCCTTCTTCGGCTCCTCCGCCGGGGCCTCGGCGACGGCGGCCGGGGTGGTCTCGGCCACCGGAGCCGCCTCGACCACCGGGGCGGTCTCGGCCACCGGGGTCTCGATGATGATCGTGCCGACGGCCGGGGTGGAGACGGCCGGCGAACCGGCGGCCTTGCGGACCACCCGGCGACGGGTCGTCTTCTTCGGCTCCTCCTCGACGACCGGCGCGGGCGCGGCCTCGACGATCACCGTCTCGGCCGGGGCGGCGACGACCGGCGAGCCGGCGGCCTTCCGGACCACCCGGCGACGGCGCGGCGCGGGAACCTCGGCCTTGACCTCGGCGACGGGCGCGGCGGGCTCGGCGACGACCACGGGGGCGGCGACGGGCTCGGCGACCACCGGGGCGGCGGTGACGGTCTCGGCGACCGGCTCCGCGACGGCCTTCTTGGCCGTGCGGCGGTGGGGAGCCCTCTTCGGCTCCTCCACCGGGGCCTCGGCGACGGCGACCGGGGTGGTCTCGGCCACCGGGGCGACCGACGCGGCGCGCAGCGCGGCCGCGGCCGTCTCGACCGTCTGGAACGAACCGGTGTCCTCGACCGGACGGGCCACGCGCGGCCGGCGGCGACGCGGGGCCGGGGCCGGCTCCTGGGTCACCGGGGCCGGGGAGACGGGCGCGGCCTTCACGGCCTCCGGACGGGCGGCGGTACGGCTGCGACGGCGGGGGGCCTTCGGCTCGGCCGCCGGGGTCTCGGCGACGGCGGCCGGAGCGGCCTCGACGACCGGGGCCACCGGAGCGGCCTCGACGACCGGGGCGGCCTCGACGACCGGAGCGACGAAGGCGACCGGAGCCACCTTGGCCGGCTGCGCGACCGGAGCGGCCGACGCGACCGGAGCCGCCTGGGCGACCGGGACGCCCTGCGGCATCGGCGCGGATCCCGGAGCACCGACGCGGGTGCGACGGCGGCGGCGCGGGGTGCGCGGACCGGACTCGGTCCCCGCCTCGTCCTGCGCCGTCTCGACGGCCGGAGCCGCCGACACCGGGGCGTCGGACTCGCCGCCACCACGGGTACGGCGGCGCTGACGCGGGGTGCGCGTCCGCTCGGGGCGCTCCTCGGTCCGCTCGGGCCTGTCGCTCTTCGGGCCGCGGGCGCGGCGTCCGCCGGGCTCGCCCAGGTCCTCCAGCTCCTCCGCGCCCAGACCCGCACGGGTCCGCTCGGCGCGGGGCAGGACGCCCTTGGTGCCCGCCGGGATGTCCAGTTCCTCGAACAGGTGCGGAGAGCTGGAGTACGTCTCGACCGGGTCGTGGAAGTCGAGGCCGAGCGCCTTGTTGATGAGCTGCCAGCGCGGGATGTCGTCCCAGTCGACCAGCGTCACGGCGGTGCCCTTGTTGCCCGCGCGGCCGGTGCGGCCCACACGGTGGAGGAACGTCTTCTCGTCCTCCGGGGACTGGTAGTTGATGACGTGGGTGACGCCCTCGACGTCGATGCCGCGGGCGGCGACGTCGGTGCAGACGAGCACGTCGACCTTGCCGTTGCGGAAGGCGCGCAGCGCCTGCTCGCGGGCCCCCTGGCCGAGGTCGCCGTGGACGGCGCCGGAGGCGAAGCCGCGACGCTCGAGCTGCTCGGCGATGTCGGCCGCGGTGCGCTTGGTGCGGCAGAAGATCATCGCGAGCCCGCGGCCGTTGGCCTGCAGGATGCGGGAGACCAGCTCCGGCTTGTCCATGTTGTGCGCGCGGAACACGTGCTGCTTGATGTTCGCGACGGTCACGCCCTCGCCGTCGGGCGAGGTGGCGCGGATGTGCGTCGGCTGCGACATGTAGCGGCGGGCCAGACCGATGACCGCGCCCGGCATGGTGGCCGAGAACAGCATGGTCTGACGCTTCGCCGGAAGCATGTTCATGATCTTCTCGACGTCGGGCAGGAAGCCCAGGTCGAGCATCTCGTCGGCCTCGTCCAGGACGAGGACCTTGACGTGGGAGAGGTCGAGCTTGCGCTGGCCGGCCAGGTCGAGCAGGCGGCCGGGGGTGCCGACGACGACGTCGACGCCCTTCTTCAGCGCCTCGACCTGGGGCTCGTACGCCCGGCCGCCGTAGATGGCGAGCACACGGACGTTGCGCACCTTGCCGGCGGTCAGGAGGTCGTTGGTGACCTGCTGGCACAGCTCGCGGGTGGGAACCACCACGAGGGCCTGCGGGGCGTCGGTCAGCTGCTCGGGCTTCGCCCGGCCGGCCTCGACGTCCATGGGGACGGTCACGCGCTCCAGGATCGGCAGACCGAAACCGAGGGTCTTGCCGGTGCCGGTCTTGGCCTGGCCGATGACGTCGGTGCCGGTGAGGGCGACCGGAAGGGTCATCTCCTGGATGGGGAAGGGGTTGACGATGCCGACGGCCTCAAGGGCCTCGGCCGTCTCGGGAAGGATTCCGAGGTCTCGGAAAGTCGTAGTCAGGGTGCTGCCTCTTCTGTGAGACGCGGTGCGAGGCGAACGAAGGGGGTCGTACCGTGCCGTGGACACTTCCGGTGGGATCGTGGAGATCACTGCCGGGTGGCACGGGACCACTGCCGTCGCTCGAGCGTCGTACCGCTGAGGGTGACCCTTCCGCGGGTCCGCCGGAAGGGCTGTCGGGCCGGAGCCGATCGGGCCACCGACCGGGCATCCTCATTCATGAGTCGGCCCACCGAACACGTCCGAACGTGCGAAAGCATGTCCGCATACTCAGCAGGCACCTTATCACTGTACCCCGGAATCGCGCATGTGTGTTGGGGGAAATGGTGATGAGGGCACGGTCACACTGGCTGACCAGCGCCTTCCGGGGAGTCCGAGCGGGCTATTGTGCGGTCCATGCAGACGCCTGACAACGCCACGCCCACCGGGATCGCCGCCAAGGACTGGGCGGCGGCATCCGCCGAGCCGCAGTACCGCGCCGCCGTGATCGACCTCCTCGGCGCCCTCGCCTACGGAGAGCTCGCGGCCTTCGAACGGCTCGCCGAGGACGCCAAGCTGGCGCCGACCCTCGCGGACAAGGCGGAGCTGGCGAAGATGGCCTCGGCCGAGTTCCACCACTTCGAGCGGCTGCGGGACCGCCTCGCCGCAGTGGACGCCGAGCCGACCGCCGCCATGGAGCCCTTCGCCAAGGCGCTCGACGACTTCCACCGCCAGACCGCGCCGTCGGACTGGCTGGAGGGCCTGGTCAAGGCGTACGTCGGCGACTCGATCGCCAGTGACTTCTACCGGGAGGTCGCGGCCCGCCTCGACTCGGACACGCGGGGGCTCGTCCTCGCCGTGCTCGACGACACCGGCCACGGCAACTTCGCCGTCGAGAAGGTCCGCGCGGCGATCGACGCGGACCCGCGGGTCGGCGGACGGCTCGCTCTGTGGGCCCGCCGCCTGATGGGCGAGGCGCTCTCGCAGGCCCAGCGCGTGGTCGCCGAGCGCGACGCGCTCTCGACCATGCTGGTCGGCGGTGTCGCGGACGGCTTCGACCTCGCGGAGGTCGGCCGGATGTTCTCCCGGATCACCGAGGCGCACACCAAGCGCATGGCCGCGCTCGGCCTGGCGGCCTGAGGTTCACCGGGTCCACTCGCGCCGGACCGGCCCGCAGCGGGTCGGTCCGGCAGGGACCCGGCCCGCAGGAAGTCGGCCGACAGGGACTCGGCCGACAGGCAGTGCGTGCGTACGGAGCGGGCGGGCGGTGTCGCTCACACCGTCGCTGATCGGCGCAGCCGGCGGCGCGACGCCGGGCGGATCAGCAGCGAGATCAGCACCGCCGCCACCGCCACCGCGCCGATCAGGGTGGCGAGGAAGTGACCGGGGCCGAGCGCCCCGTGGGTGACGAGCGCGCCGAAGACGCCGCCCAGCGCGCCGGTGGTGAGGACGATCACCCGGACGGGGAGGCGGTCGGGCAGCCGGTGCACGGCGGCCCAGGCCAGGGCGAAACCGAGCAGGGCGGAACCGAGGGCTTCCAGGAACACGGCTGATCACCTCGCGGGGGGGTGCGGGGCGGGTGGTGCGGTCGAACCCCTCCTACCCCCGGCGCCCGGAACGCAATCCTCCCGTACGCCCCGACGTGGCACTTCCGGACATACGAAGGGCCCGGTGGACCGAGACGGTCCACCGGGCCCTTCCCACAGATCCTGGGCTCAGAGCGCGCCGAAACCCACGCGACGCACGGCGGGCTCGCCGAGCTCCACGTACGCGATCTTCTCGGCCGGGATGAGGACCTTGCGGCCCTTCTCGTCCGAGAGGCTGAGCAGCTGCGCCTTGCCGGCCAGCGCGTCGGCCACGGCGCGCTCCACCTCCTCGGCGGACTGCCCGCTCTCCAGAACGATCTCCCGGGGTGCGTGCTGCACGCCGATCTTGACCTCCACGGCTATGTCCCTCCGAACGGTCAGCGTTGCGCGATTATCCGCGCCGTACGCTGCACACATTAGCCCGGTGAGGGGACCCGCACGGGTCAGTGGCGGCACGCCAGGAGCGAACAGCCGGTGGGAATGTTCAGTGGCCCTCGGCGCTCAGCTGGCCGTCCACCGGGTGCAGCGGGAAGCCGGCGATGCCGCGCCAGGCGAGCGAGGTGAGCAGTCCGACCGCCTTGTCCCGGGGGATGGCGGACCCGCTCGACAGCCAGTAGCGCGCGACGACCTGGGAGACGCCGCCGAGACCCACGGCGAGCAGCATCGACTCGTCCTTGGACAGGCCGGTGTCCTCGGCGATCACGTCCGAGATCGCCTCGGCGCACTGCAGGCTCACCCGGTCCACGCGCTCGCGCACGGCCGGTTCGTTGGTCAGGTCGGACTCGAAGACCAGCCGGAAGGCGCCGCCCTCGTCCTCGACGTAGGCGAAGTAGGCGTCCATCGTGGCCGCGACCCGCAGCTTGTTGTCGGTGGTGGAGGCCAGGGCCGTGCGCACCGCCAGGAGGAGGGACTCGCAGTGCTGGTCGAGGAGGGCCAGGTAGAGCTCCAGCTTCCCGGGGAAGTGCTGGTAGAGCACCGGCTTGCTGACGCCCGCCCGCTCGGCGATGTCGTCCATCGCGGCCGAGTGGTACCCCTGGGCGACGAAGACCTCCTGGGCCGCGCCGAGGAGCTGGTTCCGTCGGGCACGTCGCGGCAGGCGCGTGCCCCGAGGGCGTGCTGCCTCTGTCTGCTCGATGGCGCTCACGCGGCCTCCCACAAATCGATCCATGCGCGCTGTCGCACGCGTCGCCATCGTACTTTTGGGTAACCCGGCTGTGCGCGGTGCGAACGCAGAATTTCACGGACCGGACGCCCGGGTCGACAGTCGATTCAAGATTAAACCGAACAAAACAGCGGGAGTCGCCTTCTCGGCGGTCACCGCTCTCGTGTCAGCGGTCGCTGTTCCGTCCCGGGGGTCGCCGTTCTTCTCCCGGCGGCCGCCGTTCCGTCCCGGCGGTCGTCGTTCTTCTTCTCAGCGGTAGTCGTCCTCGTCCAGAGCGACCACCCTGGCCTGCTCGGACGAGTCGGCCTCGTTGGCCGAGTCGCGCTCGACGTGCGTGAGCGGCTCGTCCTCGCGCTGCTGCAGTTCGGTGTGCTGCTCGGCGGCGTCCGCCTCAGGGGTCTCCTCGTCCAGCACGGCGACCTCTTCCTCGGCGAACGTCTCCGGCTCGGTCGGATCGACAGTCATGCGGTTCCTTCCGGCATGCGGATCGCGGTCCTCTCGATGGCCCTCTCCCCCGAGCCTAGGAGTACATGCGTCCCGCCGCACACGCACCTGTGACCGCACCCACACACCTCGGTGCGTGATCGTCTCGTAATATTGCGGCCATGTCGTCGACCGAGCTGCCGGAAACCCGGACCGCCGCACCGTCCGAGCCGCGCGTCACCCGCGTCGTACGGGTCGCCGACGGCGAGGAGCTCCGCTCCGTGTCGCTGCCCGGACTCACCCTCACCGTGCGTTCCCGGCCCGGCGCCGAGCCCGGACTGCCGCCCGCGCTGTACGTCCACGGCCTCGGCGGTTCCTCACAGAACTGGTCCGCCCTCATGCCGCTGCTCGCGGACCTCGTCGACGGCGAGGCCGTCGACCTCCCCGGCTTCGGCGACTCGCCGCCGCCCGACGACGGCAACTACTCGGTCACCGGGCACGCCCGCGCCGTCATCCGGCTCCTGGACTCCACCGGGCGCGGACCGGTCCACCTCTTCGGCAACTCGCTCGGCGGCGCCGTCGCCACCCGCGTCGCCGCCGTCCGGCCCGACCTGGTCCGCACCCTCACCCTGGTCTCACCGGCCCTGCCCGATCTGCGGGCCCAGCGCACGGCCTGGCCCACGGCGCTGCTCGCGGTGCCGGGCGTCGCGTCGTTCTTCGCGAGGCTCACCAGGGACTGGACGGCGGAGCAGCGGGTCCGCGGCGTCCTCTCGCTCTGTTACGGAGACCCCGGCCGGGTCACCGACGAGGGCCTGCGGCACGCCGTCGAGGAGATGGAACGGCGCCTGGAGCTCCCGTACTTCTGGGACGCGATGGCCCGCTCCTCGCGCGGCATCGTCGACGCGTACACGCTCGGCGGCCAGCACGGACTGTGGCGGCAGGCCGAACGGGTCCTCGCGCCCACGCTGCTGATCTACGGCGGACGCGACCAGCTCGTCGCGTTCCGGACGGCCCGGAAGGCCGCCGCGGCCTTCCGGGGTTCGCGCCTGCTGACCCTTCCCGAGGCGGGGCACGTGGCGATGATGGAGTACCCCGAGACGGTCGCCCAGGCCGCCCGGGACCTGATCGTCGATCACGGCGGGAGCTGATCCGGGGCGTGGGACGACATAGTCGCAAGGGCTCCGCGCCCTCGGTGGCGGACACCGGGCAGCAGCAGGCGGCCGCACGGCCGGCGGGGACTCCCGGCACGGCGCCGGGACAGGCGGGACCGGTGGGATCGCCGGGGCCGGTGGCCGGGCGCGCGCCGGGGACCGGCCGCCGCCGCAGGCCCACGGGCAACGGCCAGGAGGTGGCCGGGCCCCCGGCGTACGGAACTCCGGCACACGGCGGTCCGGCGTACCGGGCTCCCGCGCAGGGCGGTCCGCCGTACGGAGGCTCCGCGCACGGCGCTCCCGCGTACGGCGGCGGGGTCCACGACACCCCCGCCCACGGGACCCCCGGCACTCCCGCGCACGGCGTCCCCGTCTACGGGACCCCCGTACGGGGTGGGCATCCGCAGCACGACGAGGGTTCCGCGCCCCCGCAGCCCCGGCGGTACGGCTCCTGGCACGGTTCCCCCCGCACCGCCGAGCCCGAACAGGACGCTCCCCAGGGGCCGTTCATCCCCGGCCCTCGTCACGAGGACGTGGCCGAGGACGGCGAGCCGACCGGCCGGAGCGGTCTCGGCCGCACCCTGACCGGAGTCGCGGCCGCCGCCGTCGCCACCGTCCTCGCCGTCGTCGTCGCGGGTCAGGTCACCGACGAGGAGAAGGCCCCGACGGCCCTCCGCGCCGCCGAGCAGCCGGCCGAGCGGACGGTGGACGACAGCTCCGCCTCCCGCTCCGACGAGCGGATCACCCCGTCGAGCCCGGCGCCCGTCACTCTCCCGAAGCCGACGTACGAGCAGCTGATCACCCGCCAGTACCCGATCGACCCGAAGCTGAAGGGTTCCGGCGAGTTCAAGGCCGTGCCCGGCCTGCAGAAGGCGCCGGGCAAGGGGAGTCTGGTCCGCTACCGGATCGACGTCGAGGAGGGGCTCGGCCTCGACCCGGACCTCTTCGCCACGACCGTGTTCAGGACGCTCAACGACCCCCGCAGCTGGGCCGGCCGGGGTGCGATGACCTTCGAGCGCGTCTCCAGCGGGGAGCCCGATTTCGTCATCACGCTCGCCAGCCCCGGTACCACCGCCGTCTGGTGCGCGAAGTCCGGGCTCGACACCACGGTCGACAACGTGTCGTGCGACTCGGCCTCCACGGACCGCGTGATGATCAACGCGTTCCGCTGGGCGCAGGGGTCGGCGACCTTCGGCCCCAAGGCGATGTACGCCTATCGCCAGATGCTCATCAACCACGAGGTGGGGCACCGGCTCGGACACGGCCACGTGAGCTGCGACACCCCCGGGGCGCTCGCCCCCGTGATGCAGCAGCAGACGAAGTCCCTGAACGTGCGCGGAATCAAGTGCCGTCCCAACCCTTGGGTTTATCCGGGTAGTTGATGCCCCGTTCGCGCCGCTTCCACCGCGACGCCGACGCCTTTCCGCACCCGGGTGTTTCCCGGGTGCGGCTGTTTTCCGTTCCGTCTTTCTCCGGGCCCGGTCATTCGCCCGCATTCCCCCGGAAGTCATCGCCCACCGTTTGCCGCCCGGAATTCCCTTTCTCGTAAAGGGAGTTGGCGTCAAGATCTTTCCGGCGCGCCGGGAGCCGGACAGGAGCTGGCCGGTGCATGACTCTCCGTGACCGTTCTGGAGCGTAGCGCGACGGAACGCGACCGGGGTGGGAAAGTTACGTGCATTCACCCCTTCCGGTGGTGGGGGGGGGGGGGGCGCCGCCCCCCCCCCCCCGGCGGCGCGGGGCCCCCCGCCGCCGTGTCGTCGAGCGGGTGGGGATCAGACCGCCGGGGCCGGGAAGGTCGGGTACTCCACGCCGGAGACGTGCTGGACGACCCGGATGACCTGGCACGAGTAGCCGAACTCGTTGTCGTACCACAGGTAGAGGATCGCGTTGTCGCCGTCGACCTTGGTCGCGCCGGCGTCGACGATCGACGCGTGACGCGAGCCGACGAAGTCCATGGAGACGGCGTCGGGGGCCGTGGTGAAGTCGATCTGACGCTTCAGCGGCGAGTGCAGCGAGACGTCGCGGAGGTACTCGAGGACCTCGTCGCGGGTGGTCTCGCGGCCCAGGCGCAGGCTCAGGATCGCGATCGAGACGTCCGGGACGGGGACGCGGATCGAGCTGCCGGTGATCGGGGCCTTGAGCTCCGGCAGCGCCTTGGCGACGGCCGAGGCGGCACCGGTCTCGGTGATCACCATGTTGAGCGGCGCGGACCGGCCGCGGCGGTCGGCCTTGTGGTAGTTGTCCAGGAGGTTCTGGTCGTTCGTGAACGAGTGGACCGTCTCCACGTGGCCGCGCAGCACGCCGTACTCGTCGTCCATGGCCTTCAGCGGCGGGACGATCGCGTTGGTGGTGCAGGAGGCGCAGGACAGGACCTTCTCGTCCGGCTTGATCGTGTCGTGGTTGACGCCGTGCACGATGTTCGGCACGTCACCCTTGCCGGGCGCGGTCAGGACGACCTTGTCGATGCCGGGGCGCAGGTGCTTGGAGAGGCCCTCGCGGTCGCGCCACTTGCCGGTGTTGTCGATCAGGATGGCGTTCTCGATGCCGTACGCCGTGTAGTCGACCTCGGAGGGGTCGTTGGCGTAGATCACCTTGATCGTGTTGCCGTTGGCGACGATGGTGCTGTTCGCCTCGTCGACCGTGATCGTGCCCTGGAACTGGCCGTGGATGGAGTCGCGGCGCAGCAGCGAGGCGCGCTTCACCAGGTCCTGCTCGCCACCGCCGCGGACGACGATCGCGCGCAGGCGCAGACCGTTGCCCGAACCGGCCTTCTCGATGAGGAGGCGGGCGACGAGACGGCCGATGCGGCCGAAGCCGTAGAGGACGACGTCACGGCCGTCACGGCGCTCGATCTTGTTCTCGCCGGTGGCACCGGCGACGGCCTCGGCGGTGAACTCCGCCACCGACAGACCGCGGTCGTCGGTCTTGTACTCGGCGGCCAGCATGCCGATGTCGATCTGCGACGGGCCGAGGTCGAGGGTGGTGAGCGTCTGGAGGAAGGGAAGCGTCTCGGTGACCGACAGCTCCTCGCCGGCGATCTGCCGGGCGAAGCGGTGGGTCTTGAGGATGCTGACCACCGACTTGTTCACCAGGGAGCGGCTGTGGAGGAGGACGGTGACGTCCTGCTCCCGGTGCAGCTTCCCGATGATCGGGATCATCGACTCCGCGATCTCCTCGCGGTTCTTCCAGCTGGTGAACGAGTCGTCATTGACAGTCACAAGTTTATCTTTCGAGCTAGGCGGCGCTCATATGGTAACCCCCTGGTCGTACAGTCCTTCAAGGGGTGCCGAACTGGCGCGGCCACGGGCCCGTCACGCGAAGGCGAGGGCCCGGAAGACGTCCCTGACGCGGGCCAGCGGACCGGGTTCACGGGTGAGGCGGAGCCGGTTGGTGAGCAGGACCGCCCAGCGGCCGCGGGCCGGTGACACCCACATGCCCGTGCCGGTGAAGCCGAAGTGCGCCCAGACGTCGTCCGCAGGTGCCGTGCCGGGCGCCGGATGCCAGAACAGGCCGCGCGGCGGGTCGAGCCGGCCGGTGTGGACACGGAGCGAGGCTGCCGTCCACTCCGCGGAGAAGGCGCCGGGCACCGGGGCGAGGAGATGGCGCAGGAAGCGGCCGACGTCGGCGGCGGTCGTGAAGACCCCCGCGATCCCGCAGGCGCCGCCGAGCAGCCGGGCCGAGAAGTCGTGGACGGTGCCCCGGAGAGGGGCGCCGCTCTCCTCGTCGTACTCGGTGGGCGCGCACCGCTCCCTGACCGCGGCCGGCAGCGGACCGTACCGGGTCTCCGTCATGGCGAGCGGGCTCCAGACCCGGTCCTCCGCGAGCCGGGCCAGCGGCCGGCGGGTGAGGTGCTCGGCCAGGTAGCCGAGGACGAGCGCGGCCCGGTCGGTGTACGCGACGGCGTCCCCCGGCCGGTGCCGGAGCGGCTCGGCGAGGACGCCGTCCCTGACGTCCTGCGGGTCGGAGCCGTACAGGTGCCGGAGGTTGGCGCGGAGCGGCAGCCCCGCCGTGTGCGTGAGCAGGTGGTGCGGCGTGACCCCGGCGAGGGGCCGCCCCGCCGCCTCCGGCCAGAAGGAGCCGAGCGGGGCGGTCAGATCGAGCTTCCCGGCGTCGACGAGGGTGCCGGTCACCGCCCAGACGGCGAGGATCTTGGTGAGGCTGGCGACGTCGAAGAGCGTGTCGAGGCGCATGGGGTCATCGGGGTACGCCGGGTCGAGCACTCCGGCGGCCCCCTCCGACACGGTGGTACGGGCGTCACCCACCGCCCAGACGGCGCCGGGCAGGACGCCCGCGCGCGCCGCGTCGTCGAGGAGCCGCTCGAAGGGGTCGCTGCGCTGTGCCAAGGCGTGCCTCCGACGGGCTCCGACGGGTAGCGGGCGGCCCTGGCCTGGTGGGCCGTGCTCCGGAGTCATGCCCCGGTCGTACGGGAAGACACCCTTCCGTCAGCGCGTGTGCCCGCCGGTCACGCGCGGGTCACTCGCAGGTCACCTCGTCGCGCGGGGTGTAGTGGGTCTTGAAGGTCTCCCGCTTGACCTCGGCGCCGTCGTTCTTGAACACCCGGTCCACGGAGATGTCGAAGCCCTCCAGGGGCGGCTGCGGCACACAGGCCTCGCCGGTGTCCTCGCGCTTCGCGGGCTCCTCGAGGTTG
Source organism: Streptomyces sp. NPDC058664 (assembly GCF_042716635.1). Taxonomy (NCBI): domain Bacteria; kingdom Bacillati; phylum Actinomycetota; class Actinomycetes; order Kitasatosporales; family Streptomycetaceae; genus Streptomyces; species Streptomyces sp. NPDC058664. Next base: position 158,258 of record NZ_JBHXRW010000005.1, read on the forward strand.
GTGCGCGGACCGGCGACGGCCTCCACCGAGTCGTACTTCTTCGTCCCGAGGAAGCTCACGGTGACGGAGGAGTCCGTCGCGTCCGCCTTGATGTAGATCGGCTTCCCGGAGTCGTTGCGGAACTTCAGGTCGAGCGAGCCCCAGGCGACGGTCGCCTCGCGGCCGGCCGGGTAGCGCTCGATGTAGAAGGAGTGGGCGCCGTACTCGACGGGCTTGACCCCGGCGAAGAACATGGCGTTGTAGACGGTGGTGGCCATGGCCGACACACCGCCGCCGGGCGCGGACCGGTACTGGCCGTCGAGGATCATCGTGCCGTCGACGAAGCCGTTGTCCGGGGTGCGCTCGCCGACCGTCCTGTTGAAGCTCCACACCTCGCCCGGCTGCACGAGCGAGCCGTCGATGAGCTCGGCGGCCCGGCCGATGTTGGTCGTGCGGTACGGCGCGGTCGGGAAGTCCACCGTGAACGTCGACATCTGCTCGGTGATGCCGAGGCGGGCCAAGGAGTCGGCGGTCAGGTCGGGCTGGGTGACCTTGGTGGCCACCGGAGCGGTACGGGCCGCCTCGCCGGACCTGGTGAGCAGCGGGCGGACGGCGTCGCCGAGGGCCTTCGCGGTCACCTCGTGGCCCGGCCGGCCCTCGGTCTCCACCACGGCCCTGCCGTCCCGCACCCCGAGGGTGGCCTCGACGGGCGCGTTCGTCAGGGAGGCGACCGGCCGGGCCACGTCCGGGTCCCGGAGCAGCGCCTCGGAATCGAGCGCGGCGGTGAGCCGGCCGTTCTCGGCCTTCACGGTGAGGTGGTCCCCGAGCGTGGCGGGGGAGATCCGCAGCCGCTCGGTGCCCGCCGTGAGCGTCACAGGGCCGGAGACCGCCGGCTTCGCGTACGTGTCGAGGAACCGGGTCACCTCGGCCGCGGGAAGCTTCGGCTCGGTCAGGGTGACCGGAAGGGTCACGGGCGCGGCGCCCGTGGCGGCGGGATAGGCGGCGCGCAGGGCCTCGGCGGCCCGTCCGGTGTCCAGCTTCCGGCCCGTCACCGACTGGGTCGCGACGGCCTCGCCCGCCCGGAAGGCGACGGACCCCTCGCGCACCGGGCGGTCGTTCTTCCTGGCCAGCTCGGCCACCGCCGCCCGCGTCTTCTCCGCGTCGTACGCGAGGACCGGGGTGATCTCCCGCTCGCCGGGCGAGAAGAGCCGCCCGATGACGGTGACGGGGTCACGGGACGGGTCGGCGGCCAGGTCGGTGGTCTTCGCCAGGTCGACGGTCATACCGGCGGAGGCCGGCTCCACGGACGCGGTGCGGTCGGCGACCCGGACGGGTATCGGCGCGGTCCACGCGGCCGGGGCCTCGGCCGCGAGCTTGGCGCGGGCCTCGGCGCGGCTCATGCCGCCTATGTCGACGCCGCCGACCCGGGTGCCGGCGGATATGTCGTCACCGGTCGCGAGCAGCCCCGCCACGTACAGCCCGCCCGCGGCGACGGCGACCACAGCTGTCGCGATCGCCGCCGTCCGGAGATGCGGACGCCGCTCCCGGGGCGTCGGGGCATGGTCGGTCCTGGAGCGGGGCACACGCTCTCCCGTGGCGTCGAAGGATGGGGAATCCACACGACGGTACGCCGAAAGTGTGTCTTATGCACATAAGGGTGGCTTGACCTGCGGGGATACGGAGGGCGTCGAGGCCGCCACGGAGCGTTTCCGCACTCCGATCAGGCCATCCGCGCGCCGGACGCCCAGTCTTCGTGCGCCGTGCCCTCCAGCCTCGTACGCCATGCCCTCCGGCCTTCGTCCGCCGCGTCCCCGGCCTCCGGCCACCGTGCGGCCCCGACCCCTCCGCGCCCCGCCCTAAGCTGGAGCGATGCCTCACACCCCGGGTCCCGGGCCCCAGTCCGTCGACCGGGCCCTCGCCGTCCTCGACGCCGTCGCCGACGCCGGCCGGCCCGTCGGCGCCAAAGCACTGGCGCGGCGGCTCGGCTGCGCCCTCTCGACCGTCTACCACGTCACCGGCCCCCTGCTCGCCCGCGGCTACCTCGTCCGTACCGCCGACGGATACGCGCCCGGACCCCGCGTTCCCGCCCTGCACCGCTCCCACCAGCGACACCACGGCCTCGGCGCCGGCACCGGGGAGCTCCTCGGCAGGCTGCGGCGGGCCACCGGCGCGGAGGCGTACCACACGGCCTACCGCGACGGCCTGATCACCGTCGTCGACACCACCGCCCCCGTCACCGACGCCGCCCACCCCTTCGTGCCGGGCCCCGAGGACCGTGCCCACGCGACCGCCCACGGCAAGGCTCTGCTCGCCGCCCTCCCGCGCCCGCTGCGCCGCCGCTACCTGGCCGAGCACGGCATGGCCCGCTTCACCGAGCGGACGATCACCAGCGCCGAACGCTTCGAGGCCGAGGTCGGCCGGGTGCGCGACCAGGGCTTCGCCGTGTCGGTGGGCGAGGCCGACCTCGCGTACACCTGTCTCGCCGTGGCGGTGCCCGAGCGGGGCGACGGCATCGTGCACGCCCTCTCCGTGTCGCTGCCGACCGCCGGCTTCGGGCGGCGCCAGGGGGAGATCCGGGCCGCGCTCACCCGCGCCGTACCGGAGTTTCCGACCCTGCCGGAATCCTGAAGGGACTCACCGCCCGCGCCCGCGAACGTGCCGCAGGCTTGACGCATGATCTTCATCGCCGTCCGTTTCACCGCCCGCTCCGACCACGCCGACCGCTGGCTCGACCTGGTCGCCGATTTCACCCGCGCCACCCGCGAGGAGCCCGGCAACCTGTTCTTCGACTGGTCCCGCGGTGTCGACGACCCGAACGTCTTCGTCCTCCTGGAGGCCTTCACCGACGCCGAGGCGGGCGCCGCCCACGTCGCCTCCCCGCACTTCGCGGCCGGTCTCGCGGCCATGGCCGGAGCCATCGCCACCACCCCCGAGATCATCAACGTCGAGGTCCCGCAGCAGGGCTGGGGAGCCATGGCCGAGCTCGCCCCGACCGGCGCCTGAACCGGCCCCGACACCCCGGGACCGCGCCGCCCCGCCTGATAGGTTCGCGTGCACACGCAGGCGGGGCGGCGGCCCGAGGGGAGAGCGGCAGATGGCGGTGAGCGGGCGACAGACCGGCAGGCCCACCCTGGAAGAGGTCGCGGCGAGGGCCGGAGTCGGCCGCGGCACGGTCTCCCGGGTCATCAACGGCTCGCCCCGGGTGAGCGAGCAGGCCAAGGCCGCCGTCGAACGGGCCGTCGCCGAACTCGGCTACGTCCCCAACCGGGCCGCCCGCGCCCTCGCCGGAAGCCGGACCGACGCCGTCGCCCTGGTGATCCCCGAGACCGAGGCCCGGCTCTTCGCGGAGCCGTACTTCCTCGACATCATCCGCGGCGTCAGCAGTGAACTCGCCGACGCCGACAAGCAGTTGCTGCTCACCCTGATCCGCAGCGAACAGGAGCGGCAGCGCTTCGAGCAGTACCTCGCCGCCCAGCGCGTCGACGGCGTCCTCCTCGTCTCCGTGCACGCCGCCGACCCGCTGCCCGACCAGGTCCGCACGCTCGGCCTGCCCGCCGTCCTCAACGGCCGCCGCACCGAGGACGAACGCGTGGCCTTCGTCGACTCCGACAACACCGGCGCAGGCCGGACGGCCGTCGCCCATCTCGCCGCACGCGGCCGGCGCGGGATCGCCACCATCACCGGCCCCCTCGACATGTACGTGGCCCGCTGCCGACTCGACGGCTACCGCGAGGGCCTTGCGGACGCCGGACTCGCCCCCGACGAGGCGCTCGTGGCCAACGGCGACTTCACCGAGGAGGGCGGCCGGCGCGCCATGCGGGAACTCCTGGACCGCAGGCCGGACCTCGACGCCGTCTTCGCCGCCTCCGACGTCATGGCCGCGGGCGCGCGGGGCGCGCTGCGCGAGGCGGGCCGCCGCGTCCCCGAGGACGTCGCCCTCGTCGGCGTCGACGACTCGGCCGTGGCCCGGCACATGGACCCGCCGCTGACGAGCGTCCGCCAGCCCATCGAGGAGATGGGCCGCACCATGGCCCGCCTGCTCCTCCAGGAGATCGCCGCACCCAGCGACCCGGACGAGCAGCCCCGGCAGATGCTTCCGACGGAACTCGTGGTCCGCGCGTCCTCCTGACGGCGGGCCGCTCCGCCGGGCCGGCGCGCGCACGACGCCGAGATGCAGCAGCCCCTGGGGCCCCGGAGAATGGACACGGTACGGGGTCCGTATCCGCGACCAGGGCGCTCCCGACGGCGTCCGACCCGGCAAGGGGGCGGTCGACCATGTCGCTGCGCCAGCCGAACCGGCCGCTCGCCGCGACCGGAAGACTGCGCCGATGGGTCCTGCTGTACCTCCTGACCGTGGCTCTCCTCACGGTCGCCTACCTGAAGTTCCCCGCCCGGCACACCATCCTGTGGGCGCTCATCGGCCTCGTCGGCGTCGTCGCCATCCTGGTCGGAGTCCGTCTGCACCGGCCCGCACGGCGCTGGCCCTGGCTGGTGCTCGCCGCGGCCAACCTGACCTTCGTGGGCGGCGACACCGCCTACAACGCGCTGGAGGCCTTCTACGGCCAGACCAGACCCTTCCCGTCCGTCGCGGACGCCCTGTACCTGGCTACCTACCCGCTGTTCGCCATCGGTCTGTTCGGCTTCATCCGCTACCGGGCCACGGGCCGCGACCTCGGCGTCGTCCTCGACGCGCTGATCCTCACCTCGGGCCTCGCACTGCTCTCCTGGGTCAACCTCATCACCCCGCTGGCCAGGAGCGAGGACATGAGCTGGATCCAGAAGGCCATCTCCATCGCGTACCCCCTCGGTGACGTGCTGATGCTGGCCATGCTCGCCCGGCTCCTCGTCCCCGGCGGCCTGAGATCCCGGTCCGTGCAGCTCCTCGCCCTCGGCACCTGCGGCATCCTCGCCTCCGACGTCATCTACGGCACCCTCCAGCTCAAGGGCACCTGGCAGGTCGGCACCCCCTGGGACCTGGGCTGGGTCGTCTTCTTCACCGCCTGGGGCCTCGCCGCCCTCCACCCCTCCATGAGGGGCCTCACCGAACGCGCCCCCGAACCGCCCCCGCGCGTCGCCGAACGTCGGCTCGCGCTGCTCGCCGGTGCCTCGCTCGTCGCCCCCGCGCTGCTCCTGTTCCAGTCGCTGCGCCAGGACCGGGCGCAGGACATCGCCGTCATCGCGATCTTCTCGGCCCTGATGTTCCTGCTGGTCCTCGCCCGGCTCTGGGGCATGATGAACGACCACGGCAAGGCCGAGGCGCGCGAGCACAGCCTCAGGAACGCCGCCGCCTCCCTCGTCGCGGCCCTGAGCCCCCGTGAGGTGGCCGGAGCCGTGGAGACGGCGTCCGCGACGCTCTTCGGGCCCGGCACCGGGCACCGGGCCCTGCTTCTCATCCGGGACCGCCGGGGCGGCCTCAGCGCCGTGGCCACCGCCGGACACCCCTGGAGCTGCCGCACCGACGTGCTGGCCCGGCCCACGACCGGCAGGTGGAGCCGCCCCCCGACCGAGGGGCCGCCCCCGTCCCCGGTCTCTCACCAGGTCCGGTCCCCGACCTCTCACCAGACTCAGCCTCCGGCCTCTCACCAGGCCCGGCCCCCGGCCGACGGGCCGCCCCGGCCCCAGGACCCCGCCGGGACCCGGCCACCGACGGCCGTGCCGGCCCCGCCGGACGCGATCTGGCCCGAGTCGGTCGCCGACGGCACCCGGCTCCTCCCCGTGGACCGGCTCGACCCCGCCGTCGCCGCGGAACTCGCACCCGAGCCGTTCGCCCTCCTCTGCCCCCTGGAACTCCAGGCCCCGGCGGGCTCCGAACCGCTCCTCGGCGTCCTGATCCTCGCGGGCCCCGAGAAGAAGCTCGCCGAGATCTCGGCTTCCGCCCAGTCCCTCGCCTCCCAGGCGGCCCTGGCCATCGAACGCTTCGACCTCAGCGAGGAGGTCAACCGCCGCACCAGCGAGGCCTACTTCCGCACCCTCGTCCACAACACCTCGGACGTCATCCTGATCGTCGACGACGACGACACCGTCCGCTACGCCAGCCCCTCCGCCGAGACGATGTTCGGCCGCTCGCTCCTCCCCGGCACGCCCCTCACCGACCTCGTCGCCCCCGCCGACACGGCCGCCGCCCGGCGCCTCCTCGCCGACACGCGGTCCAGTACCTCCGTCGACATCAGGGACGACTGGAAACTCGTCCACGGCGGCTCCGCCGACCTGGAGGCCGAGGTCCGCTGCAGCAACCTCCGCGACGAGCGCACCGTGCACGGCCTCGTCCTCACCCTCCGTGACGTGACCGAGCAGCGGAAACTGGAACGGGAACTGACCCACCGGGCGTTCCACGACTCCCTCACCGGGCTCCCCAACCGCGTACTCCTCCTCGAACGGGTCGAGCGCGCGCTGCTCCGGGGCCGCCGCGAATCCACGCTGAGCTGCATGCTCTTCGTCGACCTCGACGACTTCAAGGTCGTCAACGACACCATGGGGCACTCCGTCGGCGACGAACTCCTGGTCGCCGTCGCCCGCCGCCTCACCTCCGTCCTGCGGCTCAGCGACACGGCGGCCCGGCTCGGCGGCGACGAGTTCGCCGTCCTCATCGAGGGCGCACGGGAACCCCGCGACGCCGAGACCCTGGCTGCGGAGATCGTGCACGCCCTGAGCCAGCCCTTCCACCTCACCGACGGAGCCGTGTCCGTCTCGACCAGCGTCGGCATCGCGACCGTCCTCGACAGCGCCCACGCCGAGGAACTCCTCGGCCACGCCGACCTCGCCCTGTACGCGGCCAAGGCGGCCGGGAAGAAGAGATGGCGCCTCTTCCACCCCGACTTCCACTCCCGCCTCGTCGCCCGGCACGAACTCCAGGCCGGTATGGACACGGCCATCGCCGACCACTCGTTCGCCCTGCGCTACCAGCCGATCGTCGAGGTGCGCGACGGTGCGCCGGCCGGGCTCGAAGCGCTCGTCCGCTGGTCGCACGCCCGCCGCGGCATGGTCCCGCCGGACCAGTTCATCGCCCTCGCCGAGGAGAGCGGCCACATCATGCCGCTCGGCTCCTGGGTCCTCGAACACGCCGCGCTCGACATCGCCCGCTGGCAGCGCGCCCGCCCCGGGCGGGCCCCCCTGTACGCCAGCGTCAACGTGTCCGCCCGCCAGTTCCGCGACCCCGGGTTCCTCGACGGCGTACGGCGCACCCTCCACTCCTCGGGGCTCGCCCCCGGGTCCCTCGTCCTGGAGCTCACCGAGACCGTCCTCATGCGCAGGGACGCCCAGATCAAGACCACCATGGCCGCCCTCAAGGACCTGGGCGTCTCCATCGCCATCGACGACTTCGGCACCGGCTTCTCCTCGCTCAGCTACCTCCGCGAGTTCCCCATCGACGTCCTCAAGGTCGACAAGTCCTTCATCGACGACATCGCGACCGATCCGCAGCAGGTGGCGCTCGTGGAGGGCATCGTGCGCATCGCCGACGTCCTCGGCCTCCAGGTCGTCGCCGAGGGCATCGAGAACGAGCAGCAGCGGGCGCTCCTCGCCGAGATGGGCTGTACGTACGGCCAGGGCTATCTGTTCGCCCGCCCCATGACCGTCCATCAGGCCGAGTCCTATCTGCACCGCGCCCCGTCCTCGGCCGGGCGGCCCGCCACCCGATTGGCCCCCCGGCCCACCGTCCGCCCCGCTTCCCCGGCGGGGCACCCGCCGCGCGCGGCCCGCTGGCGCGACCTCGAACACCTCCAGCGGACCAGCCGCATGTGCGACGCCGTCATCGACGAGATCGACGGCCGCCGCATCCGTGTCGGCGAGGACTGGCTCATCGACTTCGCCTCCTGCAACTACCTGGGCCTCGACCTCGACCCGGAGGTCATCGACGCGATCGAGCCGGAGGTCAGGAGGTGGGGCACCCATCCCAGCTGGTCCCGGCTCCTCGGCAGCCCCCGGCTCTACCCCTGGATCGAGGAGCGGCTGACCGAACTCCTCGGCGCGCCCGACACCCTGCTGCTGCCCACCATCACCCTCATCCACCAGTCGGTGATCCCGATCCTCGCCGGCACCGGGCAGATCTTCGTCGAGGCACAGGCCCACCGCACCGTGTACGACGGCTGCGTCGCCGCCCGCTGCCAGGGCGCCGAGATCCACCGCTTCCACGCCGAACGGCCCGACGAACTGGCGGCGCTGCTGCGCGGCGCGCCCGCCGACGCGAGCCGGCTCGTCTGCATGGACGGCGTCAACAGCATGACCGGCAACTTCCCCGACCTGTCCGCCCTGACCCGGATCTGCCGGGAGAACGGCGCCCTCCTGTACATCGACGACGCCCACGGCTTCGGCGTCATCGGTGAGCGCCGCCCGGGCGAGAGCAGCCCGTACGGCTCGCGCGGCAACAGCATCGTCCGGCACCTCGGGGAGACCTACGAGGACCTGGTCCTGGTCGGGGGCTTCTCCAAGGCGTTCTCCTCGCTGCTCGCCTTCCTCGCCGTCCCCAAGTGGCTCAAGGACCACCTCAAGGTGGCGGCGGCCCCCTACCTGTACTCCGGACCGTCGCCGACGGCCTCGCTCGCCACCGCTCTCGCCGGTCTCGACGTCAACGACGAGCGGGGGGACGAGATCCGGGCCGCCCTCTACCGCAAGACGGCCCGCGTCCTCGGCCATGTGCGCGCCCTGGGCATCGCCACGCCCAACACGGACGGGCTGCCGATCGTCGAGGTGCCCCTCGCCCGTGCCGAGGACCTCGACGCCGTCGCCTCCTTCCTCTGGGACCACGGAATCTACGTGACGCTCGCCTCCTATCCGCTGGTCCCGCGCGACCGGGTCGGCTTCCGCGTCCAGATCACCGCGGCGAACACGGACGAGGAGATCGAGGAGCTGTGCGGGGTCCTCACCGAACTCGCCGGCCGCTTCTCCCTGCAGGCCGTCCCCGCCGTCCGCCCCGGCAGCGTCGGGGCCGGCCGGGCACCGGAGAAGTGATGGTCCGGCGGACGCGGGGGAGCGCAGCGGACCCTCCGGGGACGTTCCGGGTACGCCGCAACCGGGACGCCGACTGGAACATCTGGCCCGTCGCCGACTACCTCGCCGAGAACTACCGCCAGCTCCACCCCTGCGACATCGGCGTCATCCGCCACCACGCCGCCGTCTACCGGCGCCGTGCCCCCGGCAGCCTGGCCCGCACCCTCGAACTCGGCGCGGGCCCCAACCTCTACCCGCTGATGCTGGCCGGTGCCGCCAGCCGCCGCATCGACGCCCTCGAACCCAGCGACGCCGGCGTCCGCTATCTCCGCCGCCAGCTCGACACGGGCCCCGACGACAGCTGGGAGCCCTTCTACCGGCTGTGCCGCTCCCTCGACCCCGCCCTCCCCGCGAGCTGCGCGGAGGCGCTCCGCCCGGTACGGGTCGTGCGGGGCACGGCCGAGGACCTCGCACCCGGCACCTATGACCTGGCCTCGATGAACTTCGTCGCCGAGAGCGTCACCGAGGACTTCGACGAGTTCACCGCCATCTGCACCGCCTTCGTCCGGGCCGTCCGCCCCGGCGGCCTGCTCCTCGCCGCCTTCATGGAGCGCATGCCGAGCTACCGCATCGGCGCGGGACCGGTCTGGCCCGCCTGCCCGGTCGACGAGACCGACCTGCGCACCGTGTTCACGCCCCTCACCGCCGGCCTGCGCGTCGCCCGGCTCGCGAAGGACCGCACCCTGCCCGAGTACGGGGACACCGGCATCCTGCTCCTGACGGCCCGACGGTGGGACACGGCGGGTCCGCGGCCTCAGCGATGACGCCGGATCGTCTCCGCGTACTCCGCGAGCGAGGAGCCCGGCGTCCCGTCGTACAACTGCCGGTCGAAGGCCCACATCATGCCTTCGAGCCCGCAGGACGCCATCTGCCGGTACGCCGTCTCCGTCACACCGGGACGGTACGGGGCCACCTGAGGACCCGCGCTCTCCCCGGTCAGCCGGTTGAAGCCGGCGCTCCGGGCCACTGCCACCACCCAGCGCGCCGAGGACCAGTCGCGCACCACCGCGTCGTCCGGATCGGACAGGTCCGTCCCGGCGTCGGCCGGCGCGCAGCCGTTGTCGTCGGGGTCGCCCGTGCCGTCCACCAGGGCGGTGGTGACGATCCGCACCGTCTCCCGGTGCTCGACCCGGGGGAGGGTCACGAAGAACCCGGCGCCGCGCGCGACGAGCCGGATCGACGGCGAGTCGACGAGCCGGGCGTCGACGGCCGCCCGCAGGTCCGAGGGGTAGAAACCGGACCCGGGCACCAGGACCTTGAGCGCTCCCGCGTACCCGAGCGAGGTGTACAGGTCCAGCTGCCAGTTCACGGCCCCGGCCAGCGCCCCGGCGTACCAGTCGTACCAGTGCGCCACCTGCTCCCGGGTGAACGGCTTCCCCCGGTACGTGCGCTCCCCGGGCCGCCACCCCGGGTAGGGGCTGCTCCGCTGGGCGTGGTCGTCGTACGCCCAGAACTCGCCGGGGCCGTCACTCTCCGACAGGGGGGACGGGTAGGCGAACTCTCCGTTCTCGTTGACGCCGACCCGGACCGCCCAGAAGTTCTCGAGGCCGATCAGCCGGTCCACGGCGCGCGCGTACGCGGCGATGTGTTTCCGTACCGGCCCGCTGAACACCATGTTCGGCGTCTCCGTGGACCGCACGCCGAACTGGTTCACGTAGACGGACTCGGGGAAGGCGTCCGGCAGCCAGGACGGCGGGTGGTTGAGGCCGATCCCCGCCTCCACCCGCAGCCCCGCGTCGCGGAAGGCGTTCAGCCGGTCCCGGACCTCGCGCGCGTACTCCTCGTCGTACTCGCCCCGCTCCGGCTCGAACCTGCTCCAGTCGATCTGGAGGTGGGCCACCCGGATGCCGTGCTCGTACTCGGTGCGCGCCCGGTCCGGTTCGGTCTGGAGGGTGCCGTACCAGTACGGCTGCGGCTCCGGGTGCGGCGCCTCGTCCCGCAGCACGCCGAACACCCCCACGAGCAGCAGGAGCACCGCGAGCAGCGCGGTCGCGGCCGGCGCGCCACGGGAGCCCCTCCACCGCAGCGCCCTCATGACAGCAGTTCCCTGTACAGGGCCGCGTACCGGGCCGCGAACGGCTCGGGCCCGAAGTGCTCCTCGACCAGCGCCCGGCCCCGTTCCGCGAGCACGTCCCAGGAGCGCGGCTGGTCGAGCAGCCAGGCCAGCTGCTGCCCGGTGCGGCGCGCGTCGCCCGCCGGGGCCCGCAGCACCGCGTGGCCGAAGTCGGCGAACTGCGGGAGGTCGCTGAGGATCGCCGGGCGTCCGGAGGCGAGCGCCTGGAGGACGGTGAGCGGTATGTCCGCCTTGCCGCCGAGCACGGGCGGCGGGAACAGCAGCACCTGGACGGAGGCGATCAGCGCGTGCATGTCCTCGACGTAGCCGCGCACCTCGAAGTCCGTGAGCCCCGCCGCACCGGCCCGCTCCCGCAGCGCCTCGTCGAGGACCGCGTTGTCCTGCCCCGGGCGTCCGCGCATCGCGAGCACCAGCCGGAACCTCGCCCCCGTCCGTACCGCCTCCGCCGCCGCGTCGATCGCCAACTCCGCCCCGCCGTCCGCGTCGTGGTGCCCCGCGAACAGCACCACGGGAAACCCCGCGGGGCGCGGCAGGTACGGCCACGCGTCCAGACCGATCATGGGCGGTACGACCCGTACGTCCCCGAAGTCCGCCGCCCTCAGCCGGCGCGCCATCGACCCGGACAGGGCGACCGTCGTCCCCAGCGGCCGGACGTGCGTCAGGTAGCGGGCGTCCATCACCCCGGGCACGGTGTGGACGACCGGCCGCCTCCCGAGCAGCAGCGGGCGCAGCCACGAGAAGGCCGGGAAGGTGCGGCCGATGGTCAGGAAGGCGTGCACCAGGTCGACGCGGCGGGCGAGCACGGCCCCGGCGAGCGCGGACTGGATCCGCTCGGGAACGTGCGGCACACCGTCCCGGGAGAGCATGCGGACGGGCCGCCCGCGTGTCGGCGAGGGCTGCCGCCGGCCCGGCCACTGGGAGAACCAGACGAAGTCCACGTCGGGCAGCTCCTCGAGGACGTCGGCGGCGAGCCGCACGTCACAGCCGTCCGCCCCGTCCAGCGGGCTGCTGGTCAGGAGCAGGACGCGGGGCCGCCGCTCAGCGTGGTGCATCGCCCGCCTCCGCCACGGGAGCCACCGGCCCCGGCGCCGGGAGCAGCGGCCCCGTCACGGCGGAACCGGGCACGGCGAGTTCCGTGACGCTCGGTCCCGGCAGCGGCGACGGCAGCCGGTACAGGGCCAGCGTGCCGTAGGTGGGCCCGTCGAACGCGAACACCGGTCGCAGCCCGTCCGTGAGGCGTTCCACCTCCGCGAGCGTGTAGTGCCCGTATCCCTGTTCGAGGACCTGCCACGGCACGACCATGTACCTGGCGTCGTTGGCCGACCGCTGCTCGGGCGTCAGCCAGTGGCCGAGCCGGTAGGTGTCGTTCAGCGTCCAGTTCGTCACGCCCCGGGTCCGTTGTCCGTCCACGGTGACGATCCCGCTGCCCGCCGGCGCGTGGGTGAGCAGATACGCCTGGAGGCGCTGGAAGCCGTCGTCGGGCGTCCACCGGTCCTTCGCGTAGACCGCGGCGGGGACGGAGAGGAGCGCCGCGAGGACGCCGCAGGCCACCAGGCGCAGCCCGCGCCGCTGCCGGGACGGCATCGGGACGGTGACGGCGAGCGCCACCAGGTTCGGGACGAACAGCAGGTACAGCGCCTGCTCCTCCAGGGTGCCCACGCCGAGCGCGTACCCCAGGGTGACGATCGCCGAGGCGTGGAAGAGCGCGAGCAGCCGGTACACCGGCTCCCTGCGGCGCAGCAGCAGGACGAGCGCCACGGGGGTGAGGACGAGCAGCAGGTACGTCGTCCCGTACGCGGGGAGTTCGGCGAGGAGCCGGCCCGCGAGCGAGGGCGTGCCCTCCGCGTTGAAGCCGGTCTCCTGCACGACCCCGAGGAGCCGGCGCACGCCGGCGGTCTTCGCGTCCCGGAAGGCGTCGAAGTGTCCGAAGACGGCCACCAGGGCCACGTACACGGCGTACGCGAGGACCGCGGTCGCCGTGGTCAGGGCGACGAGGCGCCGGGGCGGGCCCCAGCCGAGGGTCAGGGCGGCGAGCAGCGGAAGCACGGTGATCAGCACCGCGTGATCCTTCGTCAGGATCGCGCACCCGAGGAACAGCCCGGCGAGCAGCGCCCGCGCCCGGGGCCGGGCGGGTGGATCGGGTCCGGTCAGACCCACCAGGACCAGGTACCCGGCGAGGACCCACACCATCGTCCCGGTCTCCAGGAGCACCCGGTCGTTCTGCCGGATGCAGAACTGGTCCAGGGCGAACACCAGGCCGGCGACCACCCCGGCGCCGCGCGAGCGCACCCGGGCGACGAGGAACACCAGGAGGGCCGCGGTGACCCCGGCCAGGAGCGCGTTGAGCACCCGGGAGGAGTGCACGCCCGCGATGACGTCGGCGTGCTCCCCGACCACTTTCGTCCAGCCCGCCTCCACGTAGAAGTAGCCGGGCGGGTGGAGGAAGAACAGGCCCTCGTCGGTGCTGGGGAAGCCGCCCGCGGCGGCGCTCTCCCCGAGCCTCCGGTAGATCGGCTCGTCGATGAACAGGTCGCCGGACCGCCCGATCTGCACGAGCCGCAGGATCACGGTGAGCAGCGCCACCCCCGCCGCGTACACGGCGGTGGGCACGGGGCCGTGCCGCTTGTGCGCACGCGGGGGCGGGGCGGGGACGGTGGACGTTGTCGCTTGGGCGCGGGAGGACGCGGGAGCGGCGGTGCGGGGGACGGTCACGGCGCACCTCCGCCGGTACGGATCCGCGGATCGGGGTCGGGCGGGGAAGCCGGGTCCGTGGCCGGGGACCGGGTCTCGTCGGCCGCCTCGGGCAGCAGATAGACCTCGGGCACGCGCGGGACGCGGCCTTCGGGGAACAGGGCGCGGGCCTGGGTCCGGTACTCCCGGATCAGCTCCGCCTTCCGGTCGAGGCCCCGCTCCCAGGCGCGGGCCACCAGCCGGTGCCGGCCGGTGAACAGGGGGTCGGCGGAGGCGTGCCGGTTGTACGGGAAGTCGCTGTAGTACACGACCCGGCGGCCGCTCCGCTCGGCGGCGGTGCGGACCAGGACGTGGTCGGCGTGCCCGCCCACGCCGAGGGGGGCGAGGAGCAGACCGCCGGTGGGGCCGGGCAGCAGGGCGTCGACGGTCTCCCCGACGGCGCGCAGCGTCCCGGCGTCGTACGGGGAGACGTGCCCCCGGGAGAGGTGCAGCCGGTACGTCGGGTACACGTGGGCCACTTCGGGCAGGAACCGGGCGAGCCGCTCCGTGCCGTACCGGGACCGCGGGAGCCGCCGGAACAGGCCGTCGACCAGGCCCGCGTGACACAGCCGGACACCGAGCCGCTCCAGGGCCCGCCGGTCCTCGGCCCGCCGCTCGGCGTACAGCTCCTCCGCGTCGTCGGCGCCGATCTGCTTCAGGTACTGCCGCGCGGAGAGGGTGTACGGCGGCGGCGCGGCCTCCGTGAACAGCGTGGCGACCGTCACCGGCGCCCGGCGCCCGGCCCATCCGAGCAGTCCGCCGCAGGACAGGACGGCGTCGTCCAGGTGCGGGGAGAGCACCAGGACCGGGGCACCCGATCCGACGACGGTCCGGACGAAACGGGTCAGCGGGTCATCTGCCATGACGCACCTCTCTTCCTCGGCCGTCGTGCGGCGACGGGTGCGTCCAGAAGCCGGTGGGTCAGGGCCAGGTACCGGCCCGTCATCTCGTCCCACGTGTAGTGCTGGGCGACGAGCCCGGCGCGTCGTCCCAAGCGGCGGCGGAGCGCCGCGTCCGTGGCCAGCTCGCCCATCCGCTCGCCGAACGCCGCCACGTCGAACGGCGGCACGGCCACGTCGCCGCCGTCGCGCATCCAGCGCAGCGCGGGCAGGTCGAAGTGGAGGACGGGCTTGCCGTACGACATGCCTTCGAGGGCCACCAGGCCGAAGGTCTCGTGGCGGGACGGCATCACCAGGAAGGCGCTGTCGCGCAGCAGCTGGCGCTTGCGCTCCTCCTCGGCGTATCCCACCCAGTGGATCCGGGTGTCCGGTCCGTGGCCGTGGGCGGCGAGGAGCGCGGCGAACCGGCGCTCCTCGGCCGGGGTTCCGCTGCCCGCGAGGAGCAGGTCCAGCGGCGGCGAGGCCCGCTCGTACGCGTCGAGCAGCAGGTCGAGGCCCTTCACCCAGGTGTCGATCCGCCCCAGACAGAGGATGAACTGCCCCGTTCCGAGCCGGGTCTCGTCGAGCGTGCGCTGCTCGACCCCGTTGGCGATCACCTGCACGTCGGCCCGGGGGCTGAGCCGCTGCACCACCGAACCGTCCGCCGCGTTCATCACCACGATGTGCCGGTAGCAGCGCAGCCCGAGACGCTCCACCACGAAGAAGGGGATGTGGTAGCGCCGCCACAGGACCTCGGCGCTGCGGCCCTGGTCGATGCCGACGACGGGGGCGCCCGTCGACAGGGGCAGGAAACTCGTCGAGAACGGCGGGGTGAAGCTCTCCAGCCACAGGTCGTGCCGGATGCGGCGGGCCACGAACGGCAGCAGCGTCAGGAACAGCAGCTGTCCGCCGCGCGGGCCCGCCCGGCACACGGGCAGCCGGACGTACCGGATGCCGTTCCGCTCCTCGGTGCCGGCGTTCCGGCCCGCCGTCACGACGGTCACCCGGAAGTCCTCGGCGAGCCGGCGGGCCACCTTTCCGATGACCAGGGCGCCGCCGCCCCGGTAGGCGGGGTTCTCCGCGTCGTCGTAGACGGACATCACCACGTGCCGCCTTCGCCGATCCGCCACGGAGGCCTCCTGCCGTACCGCACCTGCTCCTTCCTCTTCCCGTATCGCGTCGAGGATCCGGTCGAGGGCCTCGGACGCCACCAGGGACGGCGGCCGTTCGCCGTCGAGCCGTGCGATCCGCGGCAACCGCCGCGACCAGCTCCGGTAGCGGGCCCACCACACGGTCGGGGGGCCGGCGATCTCCTCCCAGCCCCGGCCCCGCAGGGTGTCGGCCCCGGTCTCCACGAGCAGGGTCAGACCGTAGCGGCCGGCGATCCGGCGGAAGACGGACGCCGCCCCCGAGCCGGCCGGCAGGTCGAACTTCACCAGGCCGTCGAGCGGCCCGCGGTCCGTCAGGACCGCGGCCTCCCCGCCGCGCGCCCGCAGCCCCGCCCGGAGCCCGGCGACCCTGATCCGGGCCGCGAGCTCCCCGGCGTCCAGGAGCGCGTGGGCACGGCGCAGACGGGATCCCCGGCGCTCGGGATCCGTGGCACGCCGTGCCCACTCGCCCCCACCCGGTTCCTCCGTCTCCCTCACCCGTGGCGGAACCGGGAACCGGCGGCACAGGAAGCAGCCGTAGCAGTGCAGGGTGACGACGGTGACCCCGCGCTCGCCGAGCAGTGCGGCGAGCCGGCGGACCAGCGAGGACTTGCCGGCGCCGTCGGGCCCGGACACGGCGACGAGGAGAGGGCCTCGTGAGTTCGTCATGGCACTCGCCTCCGCAGTCTCTTGGTCACCACGAGCGGTACCCGGAGGGACGCCTCACGGGTCGCGGTACGCACCCGGCCCTCACGGAGGAGGTGGCCGGAGTGTTCGGCCCCCGCCCGGAGCGAGGTGCGCACCGGGAGCGGCAACGGCAGGGGTACCGACTCGCCCCGGTCGAGCCGGGCCATCGCCTCGACGGCGGTGGCGAGCACTTGGCGGCCGCCCGTGCACCAGCCCTCGCCGACAGCCTCGTCACGGGCCTCCGTCAGGACGTCGGGGTGCAACAGCGAACGCAGCGCGAGGAGTTCGGACAGGTCCAGGCTCAGGTTCTGGAAGAGGGCGTGTGCCAGCCAGATTCGCAGCCGGTCGGCGGGGCACGGCGTCAACCAGGCGTAGCCGTGCCCGTGATCGTGGCCGTCGGTCCCGCCCTCCGGACACGCGGGTGTTCCGGCGCGGGCGAAGAGACGCTCGGTCGGGACGATCGGCACCCCGAACCACGAGACCGAACCGTGCAGGTGCGCGGCCGGGCCGGTCAGGGGTTCCAGGAGCACCTTGCTGGACCGCTCCAGCCAGTACGTCGTGCGGTGCGCGTACCAGCCGTCGAGCGCGGCCTGTGCCGCCCGCAGCCGTCCCGGAGGCACCACCAGGTCGAAGTTGCCGTACACGTAGTCCCCCGCCAGGTCGGCCTTGATCAGCACGGTCGGGATGCCCGCCGCACGCAGCCGGCCGGTGGACTCGACGAGGTTGCGCCGGAAGAGGCCGGTCGCGTTCTCCACCTCGGCGAGGGTCGCCGCGAGCTGCCCGGGGTACGCGCGGGCCAGCCGGCCCTCGACCTGGTTGCGCCGGGCCACGGCCAGGGCTCCGAGGAGTTCCTCGTCACCGGCGGGCCGGACCCGGCCCCGCCACACGGCGTCGACGAGGAGTGCCACGGACCGCTCACCGGGGGCCGCGGGCAGGGCTTCCGGCCGCGCGGCCGGCCGGACGTCGAGCCGTTCGGCCGTCCACTCCGGCCCGCGGCCCGGAACGGATCCGGTGTCCACACCCGGGGCACTCGCGTCGGCGTCGGGCGGGGGGATCACCCCGGAAGCGGGGACGAGGGCGCGGCGCCACCCGAAGAAGCGCCACAGGGCGCCCGCCGTGACCGTCAGCGCGGCGGCGAACCAGACGACGGTGTACGGGCGGAGCAGCACGAGGGCCCCGGCGAGCGCGAGCAGCGGCAGCACCACGCGTACGAACGGTCGTTTCGCGAGCCCGAACCCGTGGAGACGGGCGTGCCGCGCGGTCAGCAGGGCCAGAGCGGCGACGGTGCCGCACAGCCCGCCGATCGCCATGCCGAGCACTCCACCTGCGACCCAGCCGGACACCAGGGCGGTCACGTACAGGACGAGGCCCACGAGCAACGTCCGCAGACACGCGTAGTCGTTGACGGCCTGCGCGAACGTGACGAGCAACGCGAGCGCGCCGAGCGCGAGACCCGCCGTCGCCGTGCAGACCAGCAGGGTGGAGACCGTCGCGTACCCCGAGGGGAAGACCGCCGTGAGCACCGCGCCCGGCACCGTCGCGGCCACCACCGTCAGCGGCAGTGCCGCCGTCAGGTACATCCGCAGCGCGCCCGCCGTCAGCGGATCACCCGCGTGCCGCCGTGACAGGGCGGGAAGGAAGGCGATCGAGACGGCCCCGGCGAGGAAGAGCGGGACCCGGCCGAGCATGACCGCGGCCTGGTAACTGGCCGCCGCCGCGCGGTCGGTGGGCAGCACCGCGACGAGGACGATGTCCACGGCGGCGAGCAGGGCCACCACGCCCTGGAGCGAGGCGACACCGGCCGCCCGCCGCCACAGCCCCCGGTCGACGGTCACCGCCCGCCACGGGCGGCGCGAACCGCCGCGGAACCGGGGCGGCCGGAAGAACGCGTACGGCAGGACGGCGATCCCGAAGGCCGCGAGGGCGCCCGTCTCGCCGAGGCCGAGCACCGAGACGAAGAACAGCCCCACGCCGAACTTGAGGACGACCTCCACGGTGGTCAGGACCGCCAGGGCCCGCAGCCGTTCGGAGCCCTGGAGCCAGCCGGCGCTGACCCGCGTGAGATAGACGGCGAGGGTGGAGGCGGCGATGACGAGCGTCGTCGGCGTGCTCGCGAACTCCCTCGCCACGCAGCCCACCGCACCCGCCGCGACCGTGCCGCCGACGACGGCCGTGACCATGGCGAAGCGGACCGCCTCGCCGCGCTCGGAGTCCGAGCCGGCCCGGGCGAGCGCCTGCGCCAGCATCCACGGCACGGTGACCACGGCGACCGCGGCGGCGCACACGACGAGCCCCTGGCCCGCGGCGAAGGTGGCGTACTCGGAGACGTCGAGGAGCCGGGTGAGGATCAGGGTGTACGCGTAGTTCAGGACGCCGACGGCGACGACCGCGGTCGCGATCCAGCGCGCGCCGTGCACGGCCGTCACCTCGTCCCGGAGGACGGGGGGCCGTTCCGCGACCCGTCCCGCGGCGGTCACGGCCGCCGCCCCGGGGCCGGGCCGGGCGCGGGACCGCCGTACGGCCGGGCCGCGCCGAGCAGGACGTCGTGGCTGTTGGCCAGGGTGATGTCGGCCTCCGGGACGTCGAGGCGGCGCAGCGCGCTCAACGCCCGTACCTCGTCGCAGCCGTGGAGCAGCAGATGGAAGGCGTCGCCGTCGCGGTGCCAGACGTCGGTCTGCCGCAGGGAATTCCGTACCGCGCGCTCGGTGGTGTCGGGGTCGGGGGAGGTGAAGCGGGTCATGACGGACAGATCGCACGAGGAGCGGCGGGAGCGCCGGTGACGGTGGATCCGGTGAAGGTCCTCGAGGACGACCTGGGCGAGCCGCTCGGCGCTGGCGTCCCAGGAGAAGGCGGCCGCCCAGGTACGGCAGCGGGCCGCGCAGAGCGACCGGGCCTCCGGCGTGGAGAGCGTGTCGAGGGCCGAGGCGATGCCGGCCGCCAGGTCCGCCTCCGGGTCGAGGAGCCAGCCGTTGACGCCCGGCCGGATCGCGTCCCGCAGCCCCGGCACGTCGAAGGCGAGGGCGGGGGTGCCGACGGCGTTCGCCTCGATGACGGTGAGCCCCCAGCCCTCGGCGGCGGACGGCACGACCGTCAGCCATGCCTGGTGGAACAGTTCTTCCTTGCGCGCGTCCGACACGCGCCCGTGGAACACCACGGCGGCCCCGATGCCGAGCCCGGCGGCGAGCTTCCGCAGCGACTCGCCCTCCGGTCCGTCACCGCACAGGTCGACGCGCAGGTCCGGCAGACGCCGCAGCAGCGCGGGCACGGCCCGCAGGACCAGGTCGACGCGCTTCTGCGGCACGAGCCGGCTGACGACGGTGAGCGCGGGGGTCGCGGACCGGTGCCCGGCGGGGGCCGTGAGAGCGGCCCCCGGCCGCCCGTTGGGCACGATGTGGAGAGGATTGCCGAAGCCGAGTTCGCGCCGGGCGCCCTCACGGGTGGAGGGCGAGACGACGACCATCGGCCGCCCCCGGTAGACCCGCCGGCTGACCTGCTTCTCCAGGAGCCGCCCCACGGTGTTCACCGGCCAGTGGAACCGGGTGTCGAACTGGCGCTGGTGGACGTGGTGGATGACGCAGACGTCCGCGGTCCACCGGGGTGTGAACAGCGGCGAGAAGAACGGGATCCCGTTCTGGAAGTCGATCACGGCGTCGTACGCGTGACGGTTCCGCAGCAGGTGCGCCGCGGCGGCCGCGTACACGCCGAACGTGCCGCCGCCGCGCACGATCCGGATCCCGTCGCGGTACTCCCGGGCACGCGCGCCGGGGTGTCGCGAGGAGACGAGGGTGACGTGGGCTCCGGCCGCCGCGAACCGCCGGGCGATCTCCCAGCAGTACGCCTCGGCTCCGCCCGCGTCGGGGTGGTCGGGGTCACGCCAGTTGAGGAAGGCGATGTCGGTACGGGCGAGCCGGTCGAGAGCGGTCACGGGAACCACCGGGTCGACGGGATGCGCGGTCATCGGAATCACCGGGCCACTGAGATGCGCAGGAGATCGGCCATCGAACGCAGTCCGTCGCGCCGTACCGAGAACGTCGAACCGGGTACGTCGTGCCAGACCACCGGCACCTCCACGACGTCCCGCCCGGCACGGACGATCCGGGCGAGCAGTTCCACGTCGAAGGCGAAGCCGTCGACGTGGCAGTCGCGCACGACCGCGCGGGCGAGCCGGCCGGAGAAGAACTTGAACCCGCACTGGGTGTCGGTGACTCCGGGCAGCGACAGACGGGCGAGCGTACGGAACAGCAGGCCGCCGCCCCGCCGCAGGGCCGACTGCTCCACTTCGAGGCGGGCGCCCGGCGCGTGGCGCGAGGCGATGACGGCGCCGTGCCCCGCCCACAGGAGTTCCATCACCCGGTCCAGGGTCTCGACGGGGGTGGCGTTGTCGGCGTCGGCGAAGCCGATGAACCGGGCCGAGGAGGTCTCGATGCCGCGCCGGACCGCCGCGCCCTTGCCCTGGTCGCCGCAGCCGATGGCGTGGACGGGGACGGGGGATCCGGTGAAGCGCTCCAGGACGTCGAGGGTGCCGTCGGCGCTGTTGTTGTCGACCACGACGACCGCCGAGGACCATGGTCGCTCGGACAGGTAGTCGACGGTGGCGGCCACGGTCGACGGCAGTCGGCGCTGCTCGTTGAAGGCCGGGATCAGCAGTTCCAGTTCCACCGGCGGACGGACGAGCCGGCGGGGGAGCGGTGCGTGCGCGCGTGCGGCGGTCATCACGCCTCGCCTCCTCGGGGGAGGGCGCGGGGCGCGGGGCGCACGGTCGCGCGGGGAATCGGTGTGGGGGCCGCCGGGGTGGGGCGCGCGGCGGCGTCACGTGGTGCGGTCGGTCGTGGCGCCGCGGCTGGTCCGGCCGACCCGGACGACCCGCCGGAGCCGCGGCTGCGGCGTGCGGTGCGGGTTCGGGATGTACGGGCACGGCGTCGGCGCACGGCGCCGTGCGGCCTGCACGTCCGGCTCCGGGACGGAGGGACGGCGGCGGTGACCCGGTCGGAAGCCCGGCGTGCCGGGTGGTGGGCGGAGCGACGGAGCGAGCGGTGCCGGGCATCGGCGGGGGGCCAGTCGGTCACCCGCCGCAGAGGATGCGGTCCGGGTGCCGCCGGCGCTCGGCCGAGGGGGGTGGAGGTCACGACGAGCCTCTTCCGGCAACCGACCCTGCCGAGGGCCCACGCTCGCGGTCCAGGGTCTGTCTGGTGGATTTACCTATCCTGAAATGGCGCTCTGTCCTGAAATGATGCTGTTTCCACGGTTAGCACCCCTAAGGGTGGTTCGTCAACCGGAGGAGCCGTGGAGCGAGCGGTGCGCGAGCCGCGACAGGACGTTGTGCGGCCGTTCGTCGAGGAGGGTGCCGAGGATGCGGGCGCCGTCACGGGCGGTGCGGAGGTGTGACGGACCGTGTCGGCTCGGCAGTTCGCGACTGGGCACCTCGGCGACCCGCAGCCCGTAGTGCAGGGCGTGCGCGACGAGTTCCGCACCGAGTTCGACACCGTCCTCGCGCAGATCGAGGAGGTCCACGAAAGACCGCCGGAAAGCACAGAAACCGAACCAGAGATCGGTCAGGTGCTGGCCGTACAGCCGGCGGGCGACCCGGAGCAGCGCGCGGTGACCGAGGCGTCGCGAAAGCGGATAGTCGGCGAAATCCCCGCCCGCGATGAACCGCGACCCCTTGACGAAGTCGTAACCGCTTTCCAAGTAGTGCAGATAATGCGGGATCTCGCGCGGCGACATGCTGCCGTCGGCGTTCATCAGCACGACCAGGTCCCCGGTCGCCGCGAGCAGTCCGGCGTGCGGGACGTCGCCCCGGGCGGAGTCCCAGGGCCCGAGGCCGCGCACGGTGAGACCGGCATGGGAACGGTCGTCCCCGGCCGGCCCGCCCAGCAGGACCACGTCCCGCACGCTCGACGGCACTTGGTCGAGGAGGGGGCCGAGTGCCGGTCCTGGGGCGCCGCCGGGCCGGACCGTGAGGACGAGGCTCACCGTGCCCGCGCCGGAACCGGGTGCGCGGTCCGTCGAACGCCGCAGGGGATGCGCGTCGCTGCTCATGGGTACGGCCCTCCGCGCGGCGGTCCCGCGTTCTCCGGAAATCCCGTACTTCTCAGAGTCCTGCGCCGGAATGGTCCCGTCAAGAACGGCGGAACAATATGCGGGCACCCGGAAAGCGATTCCCGACCGATCGCCCGTGGTTCCCGAGAGGCATACAATCCGGTCATGGCAGGGCGAATTGAGGACTACGCCCTCATCGGTGACCTGGAGACCGCGGCACTCGTCGGGACCGACGGGTCCGTCGACTGGTGGTGCGCTCCGCGCTTCGACTCGCCCGCCTGTCTCGCGGCCCTCCTCGGCGATCCGGGACACGGCCGATGGCTCCTCGCCCCCGTGGGCGACAGCCGTTGCACACGCCGGAGTTACCGGGGTGACACGCTCGTCCTCGACACCGTATGGGAGACCATCGGCGGAACGGTCAGGATCACCGACTTCATGCCCCCGCGCTCGCCGAGCGAGGACTCCCCGAGAATCGTCCGCGTCGTCGAGGGCATCGCCGGACGGGTCGCCGTACGCGGCGAGTTGAGCGTCCGCTTCCACCACGGCAGCATCGTGCCCTGGACCCGCTCGCTGGACCGCCACACCGTCGCATCGGTCGCCGGACCCGACGCCGCCTACCTCTCCTGCGGACCCGGAGTCGAACTCGACGTCACACCGGACCGCACCGCCTTCGAGTTCACCGTCACGGCCGGTCGACGGGTCGCGTTCGTGCTCGGCTGGCGCCCCTCGCACGTGCCGCCCCCGTCCGCCGCCTCGCCCGCGGACATCGACGCCGCCCTCGCCCGTACCCTCGCCTTCTGGAACGACTGGGCCGCCGCGCTCCGTTACGAGGGGCCCGCGCGCGAGGCCGTCATCCGCTCCCTGCTCACCCTCAAGGCCCTCACGTACGCCCCCACCGGCGGCGTCGTCGCCGCGGCCACCGCGTCCCTGCCCGAGTCCATCGGAGGGCAGCGCAACTGGGACTACCGCTTCTGCTGGCTGCGCGACTCCACCTTCACGCTCTCCTGTCTGCTGCGCGGCGGCTACCGGGGGGAGGCGCTCGCCTGGAACGACTGGCTGGTCCGCGCCGTCGCCGGCGACCCCGCCGACCTCCAGCCGCTGTACGGGGTCGAGGGGCAGCGGGGGCTTCCCGAGACGTACGCCGACTGGCTTCCCGGCTACGAGGACTCACGCCCCGTCAGGTTCGGCAACGCGGCCGCCGGCCAGTTCCAGCTCGACATCTACGGCGAGGTCCTCAACACCGTCTACTCGGCCGTCAGGGCCGGGGTCACCCTCGACGCCTCGGCCTGGGCCCTGATGGCCTCGCTCCTGGAGTTCCTCGGCGAGCGCTGGCAGGAGCCGGACGAGGGCATCTGGGAAGTCCGCGGCCCCCGCCGCCACTTCGTCCACTCCAAGGTGATGGCCTGGGTCGCGGCCGACCGCGCCGTCCGCCTCGCCCGCGTCGCGGGGCTCCGCGGCTCCCTCTGTCGCTGGAAGGCCCTGCGCCGCGATCTGCGCGCCGAGATCTGCGCCCGCGGCTGGAACGACGAACAGGGCTCCTTCACCCAGTACTACGGCGGCCGCCAGGTCGACGCCACCGCCCTGCTGATCCCCCGGCTCGGCTTCCTGCCCCCCGACGACGCCCGGGTGCTCGGCACCGTACGGGCCATGGAGCGGCTCGACGACCACGGCTTCCTGCGCCGCTACGGCGACGTCAGGGACGGCGGGACGCACGAGCTCGACGACCTCGGCGGCACCGAAGGGGCCTTCGTCGCCTGCACGTTCTGGTACGCCGACGCGCTCGCCGCGACCGGCCGACCCGACGAGGCCAGGGCCGTCTTCGAGCGCGTCCTCGACGTCCGCAACGACGTCGGCCTCCTCGCCGAGGAATGGGACCCGGTGGCCGGCCGTCAGCTCGGCAACATGCCCCAGGCGCTCAGTCACGTGGCGCTGGTGAACACCGCGTTCACGTTGTACGGGTCGCGCCGCCACGACCGTACGCCCTCCCGTCACCTCGCTGTGGCATGATCGCGCCGGCTTCCGGCGGGGCGCCGGGAGAACGGGGGGCACGCATGGACGGGTACGTCGTCATGCCGAGCGCGCCGGCGCTCCTTCTCCCGGCCCCCGGTACGACGGCGGTATGGCGGCACCGCGCACCGGCTGGGTCGCGTCCTGGCAGCGGCGGCGCGTCTTCCGGCCGGCGCCGTACGGCCGGGGCCGGCGCATGATCGCCGCGGCGTTCGCCTCCCGGGCGGGCGGGCGGTTCGCGGGCGACCGCGCCCTCCGCGCCGGCCTGGGCGTGGCCTCCGTCCTCGGGCTCCTCGGCGGCTTCGTCCCCCTGATCCTGTCCCAGCGCCCCCGCCAGGACCACTGAGCCCGCCTCCGCCGCCGTCGGGACCGCTGCCCCGTCCCGGCCGTGGCCGGGGCACCCTGCCCGCACCCGGCCGCCGTCGTCGGTCGTCCTGCCCGTCCCGGCGTGTCGTTCGGGTGCCTCCAGCGGGCGGGGCCGCCGCGCGTGGGTTCGAATCGGGGCATGGCTTCCTACGACAGGTCCCGCGCGGGCGGCTCCCCGAGGCCGCCGAAGACCGGTGACACCTGGTGGTACGCCGCCGTGGCGGGCGAGGCGCCCGGCTCGTTCACCACACGCGTCCGCACCCGGACCCGGCGTGCCTGCCTCGGCGCCGTCCTCGTCCTCACGGTCGTCTACGCGGGCCTCGTGCTCACCGCCACCGGCCGCCGCTGGGGCGACGCCGCCGTGACCGGCCGGCGCGCCGACGCTGTCGCCGTCACCCTGCTCCGCGAGCACCCCTCACTCGCCGGGCTCACCACCCTCTCCCTGGTCCTCGGCTGCGTCCTGCTGCTCGCCGTCGGCCTCATACGCAAGCGGTACGCCCTCACCGGCATCGCCGCCGGCGCGGTCGTCACCGCCCTCGCGCTCACCGGCCTGCTCCAGCGGTACGCGCCCCGACCCCGCCTCCTCGACACCGGCGGGGCGCTCGTCCCGAGCGGCTTCCCCAGCGCCCAGACCACGCTCGCCCTGGGCATCGCCCTCGGCCTGGCCCTCGTCGTCCCGTACCGGCTGCGCGGCCTCGCCGTCGGCGCGGGCACGCTCTGGGCCGTCGCCGTCGGCACGTACACCATCGCGGCCGGCCTGCACCGGCCGGGCGACGCCATCGCCGCCGTCCTGGTCGTCCTCGCCGTCCACTGCGGCTGCGTCGCCCTCCTCGCCCGCAAGGGAAAGGTGCGCCCCGGCGCCCGGCTCGGCCCCGCCGCCGGTCTCCCCGCGACCCTGCCGCTCGCCCTCATCGCCGCCGCCGGCCTCGGCGCGGGCATCTGGCTGCTCGGCGCCACCCTCACCCTGCCCGCCACCGCGCCCTACGACCCGGCCGAGCTCCGGCTCGCCCACCGCTGCGGCCAGGCCCTCGCCGCGGGCGTTGCCGCCGCAGCGGGGCTGCTCCTGCTCGCCCTGCTCCGCCGCGTCGAGCTGGAGAGTCCCCCGGTCCCGTACCGGATGGGCGGGCCCTTCGTCGAGGCCGCGGGAGTGCCCGCGGACGGCGAGCTCGTGGACCCCTTTACCGAGGACCTCGATCACGAGATATCTTGATGTCGAGCAATCTCGCATACGCAGACGTGGAGCTGGAGAACCCTGGTGACTGACTCGACCATCATCTACACCCACACTGACGAGGCGCCCGCCCTGGCGACGTACTCGTTCCTGCCCGTGATCCAGGCGTATGCCTCGCAGGCCGGCGTCACGGTCGAGACGCGGGACATCTCCCTCGCGGGCCGCATCATCGCCGTCTTCCCCGAGTTCCTGGAGGAGGGCCAGCGCATCGCCGACGCCCTCTCCGAGCTCGGCGACCTGGCCAAGACGCCCGGCGCCAACATCATCAAGCTGCCGAACGTCTCGGCGTCCATCCCGCAGCTGAAGGCCGCGATCGCCGAGCTCCAGGCGCAGGGCTACGCCCTCCCGGACTACCCGGACGACCCGCGGACGGACCAGGACAAGGACGTCCGCGCCCGCTACGACAAGATCAAGGGCTCGGCCGTCAACCCGGTCCTGCGCGAGGGCAACTCCGACCGCCGCGCGCCCGCCTCGGTGAAGAACTACGCCAAGGCCCACCCGCACCGCATGGGCGCCTGGACCCCCGAGTCCAAGACCAACGTCGCCACCATGAGCGAGAACGACTTCGCCTCCACGGAGAAGTCCGTCGTCGTCACCGAGGACGACACCCTCCGCTTCGAGTTCACCGCCGCCGACGGCACCACCAGCGAACTCCGCGAGCCGCTGAAGGTCATCGCCGGCGAGGTCGTCGACGCCGCCGTCATGCGCGCCGCCGCCCTGCGCACCTTCCTGAGCGAGCAGGTCGCCCGCGCCAAGGCCGAGAACGTGCTCTTCTCCGTGCACCTCAAGGCCACGATGATGAAGGTCTCCGACCCGATCGTCTTCGGCCACGTCGTGCGCGCCTTCTTCCCGGCGACCTTCGCCAAGTACGGCGAGGTCCTCGCCGCCGCCGGCCTCTCCCCGAACGACGGCCTCGGCGGCGTCCTCAAGGGTCTGGACTCCGTCCCGCACCTGGGCGAGGAGATCAAGGCCTCCTTCGAGGCCGAGCTCGCCGCGGGCCCCGCCCTGGCGATGGTCGACTCCGACAAGGGCATCACCAACCTGCACGTGCCGTCCGACGTCATCGTCGACGCCTCGATGCCGGCCATGATCCGCACCTCCGGCCACATGTGGGGCCCGGACGGCCAGGAGGCCGACACCCTCGCGGTCCTCCCGGACCACAGCTACTCCGGCGTGTACCAGGTCGTCATCGACGACTGCCGCGCCAACGGCGCCTTCGACCCGTCGACCATGGGCTCCGTCCCGAACGTCGGCCTCATGGCGCAGAAGGCCGAGGAGTACGGCTCCCACGACAAGACCTTCGAGATCGCCCAGGCCGGCACCGTCCGCCTCGTCGACTCCGCGGGCAACGTCGTCCTGGAGCAGGAGGTCGCCGAGGGCGACATCTTCCGCGCCTGCCAGACCAAGGACCTGCCCATCCAGGACTGGGTCAAGCTCGCCGTCACCCGCGCCCGTGCCACCGGCGCCCCGGCCGTCTTCTGGCTGGACGAGAACCGCGCCCACGACGCGCAGCTCATCGCCAAGGTCAGGACGTACCTCGCCGATCACGACACCGAGGGCCTGGACATCAGGATCCTGTCCCCGGTCGAGGCCACCAAGTTCTCCCTGGAGCGCATCCGCCGCGGCGAGGACACCATCTCCGTCACCGGCAACGTCCTCCGCGACTACCTGACCGACCTCTTCCCGATCCTGGAGCTGGGCACCAGCGCCAAGATGCTGTCGGTCGTCCCGCTGATGGCGGGCGGCGGCCTCTTCGAGACCGGCGCCGGCGGCTCCGCCCCGAAGCACGTCCAGCAGCTCGTCAAGGAGAACTACCTCCGCTGGGACAGCCTCGGCGAGTTCTTCGCCCTGGCCGCCAGCTTCGAGCACCTCGCGACCACCACGGGCAACTCCCGCGCCCAGGTCCTCGCCGACACCCTCGACCGCGCCACCGGCACCTTCCTCAACGAGGACAAGTCGCCGACCCGTCGCCTCGGTGGTATCGACAACCGCGGCAGCCACTTCTACCTGGCCCTCTACTGGGCCCAGGAGCTGGCCGCCCAGACCGCGGACGCGGAGCTGGCCAAGGCCTTCGCCCCGCTGGCCGAGACCCTCGCCGCCAACGAGCGGAAGATCGTCGACGAGCTCGTCGCCGTCCAGGGCTCCCCGGCCGACATCGGCGGCTACTACCAGCCCGACCCGGCCAAGGCCGCGGCCGTGATGCGCCCGTCCGCCACGTTCAACGAGGCCGTCGCCTCCCTCGCCTGACCGGCACGAGACCCGTACCGCCCCGGCCGGAACTCCTCCGGCCGGGGTGGCCCTGTCAGTGGCGCATCCGCCGTCCGGGTGTGAACCTGGATGGATGAGCTGGGCATCTTGGACGACCGCCGGTGTCTACACCGGGCGAGGTGGGGTGCTGACCGACGAGGCCGGTGTGGTCACGGGCGATCTGACCGTGCACACGACCTGGGCCGACGGTGAGGCACGCGTGGCCGTGCAGTACAGCGGCGCATCCGACTGGTTCACCATGTCGGGGAGTCCCGTTCCGTGCGCGACGGAGGAGGAGAGCCGAGATCTCCACGACGTCATCGTGGCAGCCGTCCGAGGGGGGAACAGGGCCACGGTCCCGACCCTGCCCGCGGCACCACCGGTGTAGGGTCCACGCGTCACGCACACGCGTCACGCACCGGAGAGAAGTGTTATCCCTCCCGCACCCACGGGTCTCCGAACGACGGGGACTCGGACCAGGGATGAGGGAGCAGATCCATGCACAGCGACGAGCGCCGCACCACCGCGCTTGTGGAGGCGGCCAGGGCCGGTGACGCGCACGCCAGGGACGCGCTGGTACGCGCCTACCTGCCCCTCGTCCACAACATCGTCGGCCGCGCCCTCGACGGCCACGCCGACACCGACGACATCGTCCAGGAGACGATGGTCCGCGCCCTGGACGGCCTGACCGGTCTCCGGGACCCGGCCCGCTTCCGGTCCTGGCTCGTCGCCATCGCCATGAACGGGATACGGCGCCGCTGGCGCGAACGCCAGCAGGCACCCGTGCCCGGCCTCGACCTGGCCACGGAGCTCGCCGACCCGGCCGGCGACTTCACCGAGGTCACCATCCTCCGGCTCGGCCTCTCCGGACAGCGCCGCGACGTCGCCCGCGCCACCCGCTGGCTCGACGAGGACGACCGCGAACTCCTCGCCCTGTGGTGGCTGGAGGCCGCGGGCGAGCTGACCCGCGCCGAACTCGCCGAGGGCCTCGGCGGGATCTCCCCCCAGCACGCCGCCGTCCGCGTCCAGCGGATGAAGGAACGCCTCGAAACCGGCCGGGCCGTCGTCCGCGCCCTGGACGCCGTACCGGAGTGCCCCGGCCTCGCGGAGACCGTCACGGACTGGGACGGCCGCCCCTCCCCGCTCTGGCGCAAGCGCGTCGCCCGCCACCTGCGGAGCTGCGCCGTCTGCACCGCCCGGGTCACCGGCCGCCGCGGCCTCGCCCCCGTCGAAGGCCTCCTCGTCGGCCTCGGCCTCGTGCCCCCGCTGGCCGTCGGGCTCGGAGCCGGCGACTCCCTCGAGCCGGTCGCTCTCGCGGCCGGGGACGGCGGCGCCCGCGAGCCCGCCGCAGGTGCCGGGGACGGTCACACCTCCGCCCTCGACCCCGTCGTACGCGCCGGGGACGGTCACACCCCCGAACCCGTCGCCTTCGAGACCGTCTCCCGCCGGGCACCGCTCCGGCGCGCCGGGCTCGCCGGAGCGGCGGCCGTCGCCGTCCTCGGGGCGGTCACCCTCCTCGTACCGCCGCAGGAGCCACACGCGCGCGTGCAGCCCGGCAGGCCCGCCGCAGCGCCCCCGGCGACCCCTTCCCCGGCCCCGACGACCCCGACCCCGGTCGCCACCGTCGCCGCGCCGGCCCCGACGACCACCCCGCCCGCGCCGCGCCGCACCCCGCGTCCGACGCCGACGCCCGACACCGAGGAGCGGGTGACCGGACTCGTCAACCTGCTCCGGGCGGCGGCGGGCTGCGCGCCGCTGCGCATCGACCCCCGGCTCACCGAAGCGGCCCGCGGATACGCCCGGGACATGGCCGCGCGCGGCTACTACGGACACGCGAGCCCCGAGGGGGACTTCGCGGACACCCGGATCACCGCCGCCGGTTACGACTGGAGCGCCTGGGCCGAGAACCTCGCCCGGGGGGCGACCGATCCGGCGTCCGTCGTCGACGACTGGACGGACGGCGCGATGCACGAGGAGAACATGCTGGACTGCCGGTACCGGGACACCGGAGTGGCGTCGGTGCACGGTCCCGACGGCACGATCTGGGTGCAGAAGCTGGCCGCTCCCGCCTCCTGACCCCTCCGGGGCTCAGCGCTTGGCGCCGAAGTCCTGCACCCACCAGGGGCCGTCGGCGGTGAGGGCCACTCCGACCCCGATGTCCTTGAAGGAGCAGTTGAGGACGTTCGCCCGGTGGCCGGGACTCTCCATCCAGTCGTCCATGGCCTGGGCGGGGGTCTTCGGCCCCCGGTGGATGTTCTCCCCCCAGGTCGACCACGCGTACCCGGCGTCGCTCATCCGGTCGCCCGCGTCACGGCCCTCCGGGTTCTCGTGCTTGTAGTAGTCGCGGGCGGCCATGTCGTCCGCGTGCCCCTGGGCGGCGGCCCGCAGACGGCTCTCGTCGCGGAGCGGACCGCAACCCGCTTTCTCCCGTTCGGCGTTGGCGAGGGCGATCACGTCCCGGACGAGCCGCGAGACCTTCCCCGCCGGAGCCTCGGCTCCCGTGGCCGCGCCCCGCTGCCGACCCTGCTCCCCGGGCCGTGCGGGCTGTTGTTCGCGCAGCCGCTCCGCCACCGCCATGGGTTCCACCCGCGCGGGCGTGGGCCTGGCCGACGGGGCCGGCGCGGTTTTGGCAGTGGGTGCGTCCGAAAGGGTGGCCGGATCGGCGGCGGGTACGGCGGCCGGGGGACGGGCGGGCGGGGAGGCCAGGTACACCCCGGTCGCCACCGTCAGCACGGCGGCCGTGGCTCCGGCGGCGATGACGGCGGTGCGGAAGGACGGACGGCGGGGCAGGGACCGCCGCGCCCCGCCGTCCTTGCGGTGCCGGCCGCTCGCCAGGTCGCCGACGGCCGCCGCCGGATCCTCCACCGGTACGGGCTCGCCCACCGGCCCCTCGGCGAACGGGACCGGATACGCCAGGTGCTCGCCGTGGGCGCGGTCACCGGAGTACGCGGTGCGGCCGGTGTGTTCGGCGTACGGCACGTGCTCGCCGTGCTCGGCGGGTTCAGGGCCGTCAGGGTGACCGGGACGGCCGGGGTGCTCGTGATGACCGTGGTGCTCGGAGGGACCTGGATGGCCGTGGTGCCGCATGGAGCTCCGCTCTCTCGCCGTGGTCGCCGGACGGTCCGGCGCTGGGGAGAGCCACCGGGGCGACGGCGGTAACTCTTTCCGGCCCCGTCCGCCCCGACACTCCTCGTCAACGTGGCGCGTCAACCCGACGCGCTCGCCGGATCGACCATGAGAACCCTTTCAGTCCTGCGGGACGACCGCCACCGGACAGGGCGCGAGGTGGAGCGCCGCGTGCGCCACGGATCCGATCCGCGGCCCGACGGCCCCCCGCTTGGCCCGGCGGCCGACCACCAGGAGCTGGGCGGCCCCCGAGGCGGAGAGCAGCACCTGACCGGCGCTGCCCAGCTCGACGTGCTCGGCGACCGGCACCTCCGGGTGGCGCTCGCGCCACGGTGCCAGCGCCTCGCGCAGCGCCTTCTCCTCGTACGGGACGAGCCCGCCGGCCTCGTCGGCGAGCCGCATCGAGGCCGGGCTGTACGCGAACAGCGGAGGCAGGCTCCACGCGCGCACGGCCCGCACGGAGGCTCCGCGCGCGGCGGCGGTCTCGAAGGCGAAGCGCAGCGCGGCGGCGCTGTCCTCCGGGCCGCCGAGCTGCCCGACGACCACGTGCCCCGTGGGCGGTTCGGCCGGCTCGCCGTCACGGGACCTGACGGCCACCACGGGGCGGCCGGCGGCGGCGATGATCTGCTGCCCGTACGAGCCGAGCAGGAAGCCGGCCACGGCCCCGTGGCCGCGCGAGCCGATGACGAGCATCTCGGCGCGCTCCTCGGTGCCGAGCAGCGCGGCGGCCGGCGTGTCGGGGAGCACCTCGGCCGTGAGGTCGAGCCCCGGGTAGCGCCCGGCGACGGTGGCCGCCGCCTCGCGTACGACGGCGTCCGCGACGCGCTCCTGGGAGGCGCGGTCCTGGACCAGGGGGAGGTCGAGCGGTTCCCAGCGCCAGGCGTGCGCGAGGCGCAGCGGGAGCCCCCGGTGGAGGGCCTCGCGGGCGGCCCAGTCGGCCGCCGCGAGACTCTCCGGGGAACCGTCGACTCCTGCGACGATCTCACGACTCATCAGAAGGCCTCCGTACATGCGGTGTCGGGCCCGCCGGAACGGCGGGCCCTCATCCTCCCAGCCTGGGCCGGTCGGTGGCCCGGTGGGAGGGCCGGACGTCCCGACATGCCGGTCCCTCCGTCCTTTCTCCCGGTCCTCCGGTCCGTGCGGTGATCGCCCCGGTCAGGCCAGCAGGGTGAGCCGTGCGTGGGTGCCGTTGAGGTAGTGGTCCCCGATGTC
Source organism: Streptomyces sp. NPDC058664 (assembly GCF_042716635.1). NCBI lineage: Bacteria > Bacillati > Actinomycetota > Actinomycetes > Kitasatosporales > Streptomycetaceae > Streptomyces > Streptomyces sp. NPDC058664. Next base: position 190,967 of record NZ_JBHXRW010000005.1, read on the forward strand.
ACGGAGGCGGTGGGCCGCCTGGGTGGGGGCGGTGAGGGTGCGGGCGTTGCGCCAGAAGCGGTCGAAGCCCGGGCCGCCGGCGCGGACGTCGGCGCCCGCCGTCCCGTCGACGAGTTCGAGGACGCGGGTGGTGATGTGCACGGCCGCCCGACCGGTGACCGCCTCGGCCGCCGCCACCAGGACGGCGATGTCGGCGCGTTCCTCCACGCCGAGGGACCGGGCGGCGAGCAGACCGCGAGCGAGGGCGTCCGTCGCCCGCTCCACCACCGCGGCGGCGGCGTGCGCGGCCGTCGCCAGCTCCCCGTAGGCGAGGAGGAGGTACGGGTCGTCCCCGGCGGCGACCGGTACGGAGCCGTCCGTGGCCGGACCGCCGGCCGGTGCCTGTCCCGCCTGCCCGGCCCGGCGGAGGTCCCGGGCCTCGGCGAGCGCCCCCTCCGCGATGCCGAGGGCGACCTGGACGAGGAGCAGCCGCAGGACCTGCGGGGCCAGGGTGGTGAAGGGGGCGACGGCGTGCTCGTCGTGGGGGAGGATCCCGAGGACGTCCTCCGGCGCCACCGGGACCCGGTCGAAGGTGACGGTACCCGCGCCCGTGAGGCGCTGGCCGACCCGTTCCGGCCCGGCGTCGGTGAACACCCCCGGCCGGGCCGGGTCCACCAGGACGACGAGCAGCTCGCCCGTGCCGCCGGGGCGGGCCCCGACGACGAGCCGGTCGGCCACGGTCACGGCGGAGGCGAAGGCACGGCTTCCGTCGAGGATCCATCCGTCGCCCTCGGCGGCGGGGGTGAGCACGAGTCCGGGTCCGGTCTCGTCGCGCGGTGGTTCGACGCCGCCGGCGAGCAGCCAGCGCTCCTCGGCCGCGCGGACGTCGAGGGCATGGGCGTCGAGGGCGGGGACGTCGGGCGCGGGGACGTCGAGCGTGGGGACGTCGAGCGTGGGGCCGGTGGCGCGCCCGGCGCCCGACCCGTCCGTGGGGCCGACCGGACACCCGCTGCCGGACTCCCGTTCGGTGCCGGGCTCCTGCGCGGCGCCGAAGAAGCGGCTGGTCCAGGACAGCGCGTAGTGGTGGGCGAGGAGTTCGCCCACGGAGCTGTCGGCGGCGGAGATCTCCCGTACGACCGCACACGCGGCCCGCCAGTCGGCGCCCCGCCGGTCCGGTCCCGGCGCGGTGAGCAGGGTGGGCAGGCCGGCCTCCTGGAGCCGGGCGACCTCGTCGGACGGCGCCTTCCCTGCCCGGTCCCGCGCGAGGGCGTCGAAGGCCAGGTCGTCGGCGAGTTCACGGGTGACACGGGGCCAGATCTCGTCGTCGGCGGGCCGGTCGGCCGGATGGCCGCCCGGAACACCGACCGGTCCTGAGGTGGTGCGTATCGCTGGTCTCTTCGGCGATTTCCTCGGCGTACTCACGTCACCTCACATGATCCCCAGTATCCCCATTGGAATAGTAGGGATAGTGGCAGAGGGAATGCTCCGGCCCCAAGAGGCGTCCACAGGGTGGACGCGGGCGTCTTGGAAAGTGGGACGAGATCAAGTCGGAGCGGATTGCTCCCGGTTGGGCCCGGTCGGATCCGGCGGTCAGGGGTTGGTCCAGGCCTCCGGGTCGTCCGCGAGCGCGACGATCCCGGCGGGCAGTTCGGCCGCCGCCACCTCCGCGAGGGACACCCCGAGGACCTCGCGGACACTCGCCCTGAGGGCGATCCACAGGGTGAGCAGCGATTCGGCCGGTCCGGTGTACGACAGGTCCGGGGGCCGGTCCCCCCGGACGGACACCAGGGGGCCGTCCACGCAGCGGATGACCTCCGCGACCGAGATCGACTCGGCGGGCCTCGCCAGCCAGTAGCCGCCGTTGCCGCCGCGCTGGCTCTGCACCAGACCGCCCTTGCGCATGTCGCCGAGGATGCCTTCGAGGAACTTGTGCGAGATGCCCTGGCCCTCGGCGATGGCCTCGGCCTTCAGCGGTCCCGCGTCCTGGGCGGCGGCGAGCTGGAGGGCGGCACGCACCGCGTAGTCGGCCCTGGCTGAAATGCGCATGCGCGCATTATCCCGTACGGAGGGAGAGCCGACCCGTACCGCACCCTTGACGTCGTCCGCGACCGGTCGGACACTCGGGACGGGAAGCCGAGTGAACAGGTAGGAAATCATGGGACGCAGCGGCCGGCGGGACACCGTACTCGCCGCACCCCTGCCGCGACCTCTGCCCCTCACCTCCCGCCGTCACATCGATCTGCTGCGGGTCTGCAGCGCCGCGAGTCGCCGCTCCCGCCCGGGTATCCGTCCCACCCGCTGAGACGCCCGTCCGCCGTGGAAACCGGTCGACCGGGACCACCTGTCGCCGGGATCACCCGTCAGCCGGGATCACCTGTCAGCCGGGATCGCCGTCCGCCGGGACCACCTGTCAGCCGGAACCACCGGTCCGCCGAGACCACCCGTCGGCCGGGGGGGCGCCCGACCGTCGGGACCACCCGCCCGCCATGGACGCCCCGCCCCGCGCATTCCGTCCGTCTCCTCCTTCCCGTATCCCTGCTGCCTCCGGCCCCCGCGGCCGGTGCCGTCCTCGCGCTGCCGCGACCGGCGCCGTCGCGCGCCGCCCGACCCAGCACCGAGCACCCCCAGGGAGAAGCATGTCCGTCGTCCCCTCCTCACTGCTGCCCGTCTCCGCCGTGCCCGCCTTCCGCGGCCGGATCGGCCGCGACATGCGCAGCGGCCACTACGCCGTGCCGCACCGCTACCGTCTCCACGTCGCCCTCTCGGATCCCGACTGTCTGAGCGTCGCCCTCACCCACGGCCTCCTCGGACTCGACGACACGCTCCCGCTCACCGTGCTGCCCGACATCCCCGACACGCCCGACGGCGGGTACGCCGCCCTCCGCCCGCTGTACCAGGCGAGCGCGCACCTCTACGACGGGCCGACCGGCGCGCCCGTCCTGAGCGACGACTGGACCGGACGGATCGTCAGCACCCACGTTCCCGACATCCTCCGCGACCTCGCCCTCCGCTTCGGGGGCGAAGGGCCCGAGCTGCTGCCCGAGGGGCGCCGGGGTGAGATCGAGGCGATCACCGACCTGTGCGAGCGGAGCGTCGACCGGGCCGCCCAGCGGGCCGGCGAGCTCGGACTCGACGGCGAGGCGGCCCACCACGACGCGCTCGCCGTCCTCTTCGCGGCGCTCGGCTCCCTGGAACGCCGGCTCGCCCGTCACCCGTACGTGCTCGGCGACGCGCCGACCGCCGCCGACGTACGGGTCTGGGTCACCCTGGTCCGGCTCGACACCGTCCACCGCCGGCACCTCGACGCCACCGCGATGGACCGGATCGCCGGACACCCGGCCCTGTGGGCGTACGCCCGACGCCTGGCCGCCCGCGCCGAGTTCGCACGCCGGCTCGACATCGACGCGGTCACCCGACGCCACCGCGCCCACTGCCGGGGCCGCGAGGCCGCCGGCGCGGCGATCCGCCTCGTCGACCGGCCCGCCCCGGCCCGCTGACGGCTCGTCCGGGCGCGGGGGCGGTAAGGAGCCCGCCCCGAACGGGCCGGTCCGGACGGGTCAGCCGACGCGGTGGCCCGCCATGGGGCGTGTGGAGTCGCCCGCACCCGCGCGCGCCCCGCGCAGGAACGCCTCCAGGGCCTCCTGGGAACTCCGCTCGGGCTCCCACTCCAGCTCCTGCCGGGCCCGCTCCGTCGCGAGGACCGGCATGTGGCGCAGCGCGTCGAAGAGCCCGGGGGACGCCGGGGCGAGCCGCAGGTGCCAGGCCGCCGACAGGGCGCCCCGTACCGCCGCCGCCGGTACCCGTACCGGCCGGGCGTGCAGCATCTCGCCCAGGGTCGCCCCGTCGATCACCGGATCGGCGGCCAGGTTGAACGCGCCGCGGACGTCCCGCAGCACTGCCCTCCGGTAGGCGTCCGCGGCATCCTCCGTGTGCATGACCTGGAAGCGCAGGCCGTCGAACTCCGGCAGCAGCGGCAGCAGTTCGGGCCGCATCAGCTGACCGGGGAAGAAGCGCCCCGCGAAGATCCGCCGCTGCTCGCTCGCCGACTCCTCCTTGAGGAGGAAGGCCGGACGCATCCGGACCACCCGGATCAGCGGGTGGTCCCGCTCGAAGGTGTCGAGGACCCGCTCCAGATAGGCCTTCTCCCGGGTGTACGCGGCGCCCGGCCAGCCGTGCGTCGGCCACGCCTCGGACACCGGGGCACCCCCGGGCGGGCCGGGGGAGTACGCCCCGACCGAGGAGGCGTACACCAGGGCCGGCACGCGCGCCGCGGCGACCGCGTCGAAGACCCGTACCGAGCCGAGGACGTTCGTCCGCCAGGTCTCCACCGGGTCGTGGGTCGGCCCGAACCGCCAGGCCAGGTGCACGACGGCGTCCGCGTCGGCGACATACCGCTCGAGACGCGGCTCGTCGCCCTCCCGGGAGAGGTCGAGCTCGGCCCACTCGACCCCGGGAAGGTCGAGATCCGGCCGGCGCCGGGCGAGCCCCAGGACCGAGCCGACGCGCGGCTCGTCCGCCAGGGCCCGGACCAGGCTGGTGCCCACATTGCCGGTGGCGCCGGTGACGACCACCCGTGAAACAGCGCTCGGGTTCATGTCTCGACCCTCCGCCACACACGGCCGAAGCGCACGCCGGGCAGCGCCGCGGGCCCGATCCGGAGCGGAACCGCAGGGGACGGCGTCACTCAGTGTGCCCGCGCGGGTCGCGGTTGTGACCGGGGGCCGTGAGTATGAAGCAACTCAGGAGACAGGAGGACACCATGCTGCTGCCCGACAGGAACACGGTCGCCCGGCTGCTCCGGCACTACCGCGCCCAGGAGCGGACCGTGCTGGCCAGACCGTGCGACCTGTCGGCGCGCCGGCGCTTCGAGGACACCGCGTACACCCTGTGCGTCCTGATGGGAGAACGCACCGCCCGCGAGGCCGTCCACGCCGCCGAACACTATGTGGCCGGAACGCGCCCCCCGTCCCGGCAGACCCTGGAGGGCCTCCCGGGGGCCTGAACGGGTCTGAGCAGAACAGCCCTGAGCAGGGCAGGTCTGAACAGGGCAGACCTGTGAGCCGCGCTGATCCACTTCGCACCACGGACGATCAGGATTTGAGAAGCATCGCCTCCCGGCCGCCGCTAGCGTGACAGTCATGGACACCGCGACACGGCCGGCATCGGACCCGCCGGGTCGCGTCCACCCGTGTTTCGGCCCCGCGCGACAGCTGGAGAGACGATGAGCAAGGCCCCCAGGACGGACAAGCAGCCGCCGCACCCGGCCGACCGGCACGACCTGATCCGTGTGCACGGCGCGCGGGAGAACAACCTCAAGGACGTCAGCATCGAGATCCCGAAGCGCCGGCTCACGGTCTTCACGGGCGTCTCAGGCTCGGGCAAGAGCTCGCTCGTCTTCGACACGATCGCCGCGGAGTCGCAGCGGCTGATCAACGAGACGTACAGCTCCTTCGTCCAGGGCTTCATGCCGACCCTGGCACGCCCCGATGTCGACGTGCTCGACGGCCTGACCACGGCGATCATCGTCGACCAGCAGCGGATGGGCGCCGACCCCCGCTCCACGGTGGGCACCGCCACCGACGCCAACGCGATGCTCCGCATCCTCTTCAGCCGGCTCGGCAAGCCGCACATCGGCCCGCCCAGCGCGTACGCCTTCAACGTGCCCTCGGTCCGGGCGAGCGGCGCGATCACCGTCGAGGTCGGCAACAAGAAGGCCGTGAAGGCCACCTTCAACCGCACCGGCGGCATGTGCCCGCGCTGCGAGGGCCGGGGCACCGTCTCCGACATCGACCTCACCCAGCTCTACGACGACTCCAAGTCGCTCGCCGAGGGCGCGCTCACCATCCCCGGCTACACGACGGGCGGCTGGAACTACCGCCTCTACAGCGAGTCGGGTCTCGTCGACGCCGACAAGCCGATCAGCGAGTACACCAAGAAGGAGCTCCACGCCTTCCTCCACCACGAGCCCACCCGCATGAAGATCGCGGGCATCAACATGACGTACGAGGGGCTGATCCCGAGGATCCAGAAGTCCTTCCTCGCCAAGGACAAGGAGGGGATGCAGCCGCACATCCGGGCGTTCGTCGAGCGGGCCGTCACCTTCACCACCTGCCCCGAGTGCGACGGCACACGGCTCGCCGAAGGCGCCAGGGCGTCGAAGATCAGGCGGATCAGCATCGCCGACGCCTGCGCGATGCAGATCAGCGACCTGGCCGCCTGGGTGCGCGGGCTGAAGGAGCCGTCGGTGGCGCCGCTGCTCACCGCGCTCCAGCTGACCCTCGACTCGTTCGTGGAGATCGGCCTCGGCTATCTCTCCCTCGACCGGCCGGCGGGCACGCTCTCCGGAGGCGAGGCCCAGCGCGTCAAGATGATCCGGCACCTCGGCTCCTCGCTCACCGACGTCACCTACGTCTTCGACGAGCCCACCGTCGGTCTCCACCCGCACGACATCCAGCGCATGAACGACCTGCTGCTCCAACTGCGCGACAAGGGCAACACGGTGCTCGTCGTGGAGCACAAGCCGGAGACGATCGCGATAGCCGACCACGTCGTGGACCTCGGCCCCGGCGCCGGTACGGCGGGCGGCGCCGTCTGCTTCGAGGGAACCGTCGACGGACTGCGGGCCTCGGGCACCGTCACCGGCCGCCACTTCGACGACCGGGCCGGCGTCAAGGACGAGGTGCGCAAGCCCACCGGCACCCTGGAGATCCGCGGCGCGACCACGCACAACCTGCGGAACGTCGACGTCGACATCCCTCTTGGGGTGCTCGCCGTCGTCACCGGAGTCGCCGGCTCCGGCAAGAGCTCGCTCGTGCACGGTTCGCTGCCCCATCGGCCGGGGGCCGCGAGCGAGGACGTCGTGTCGATCGACCAGAGCCCGATCCGCGGCTCCCGCCGCAGCAACCCGGCCACGTACACCGGACTCCTCGACCCGATCCGGAAGGCGTTCGCCAAGGCCAACGGCGTGAAGCCCGCCCTGTTCAGCGCCAACTCGGAGGGCGCCTGCCCGACCTGCAACGGCGCGGGCGTCATCTACACGGACCTCGGGATGATGGCGGGCGTCTCCTCCACCTGCGAGGACTGCGAGGGCAAGCGGTTCCAGGCCTCGGTCCTCGAATACCTCCTGGGCGGCCGGGACATCAGCGAAGTGCTCGCGATGTCCGTGACCGAGGCCGTGGAGTTCTTCGGCTCGGGCGAGGCGGGCATCCCGGCCGCGCAGCGCGTCCTCGCCCGGCTCGCCGACGTCGGCCTCGGCTACCTCAGCCTCGGCCAGCCGCTGACCACGCTGTCCGGCGGCGAGCGCCAGCGGCTCAAGCTAGCCACGCACATGGGTGAGAAGGGCGGCGTCTACATCCTCGACGAGCCGACCACCGGTCTGCACCTCGCCGACGTGGAGCAGCTGCTCGGACTGCTCGACCGGCTCGTGGACTCGGGGAAGTCGGTCATCGTCGTCGAGCACCACCAGGCGGTCATGGCCCACGCCGACTGGATCATCGACCTCGGCCCCGGCGCCGGTCACGACGGCGGCCGGATCGTCTTCGAGGGGACGCCCGCGGAGCTGGTGGCCGCCCGCTCCACCCTGACGGGCGAGCACCTGGCCGCGTACGTCGGCGCCTGACCCGTACCGGGCGTACGGACACACCGGCGCCTGACCGTGCGAGCGGTCCGGGACGCGTCGGCGCCTGACCGGACCGGCTTCCGGACACGCCGCCCCTGCCTCCGCGGCCGAGCATCGCCGTGGCGGGAGGGGCGGCGCACGCGGTCAGTCCGCCCGGCGGGCCGCCCTCCGGCGCCGGCCCCACAGGACGAGCGCCGCCGCGCAGGCCGAGCCCACCAGGGCCAGCGGAAGGCCGGCAGAGGCGGTCGGGGCGGCATCCTCTCCCGCCGGGTCCTTGCCGGACGCGACCGCCGCCTCCGCCCCGGCGCGAGGCGCCGCCCGTCCGTCGGCCTTCTCCTCCGCCTCACGTCTGCCCCGGGCCACCGCCACGGTACGGGCGTCCGGCTCCGCCGTCGCCTTCGGCCGTACGGGAAGCAGCGAGCCCACCGGCCGCACGCGTCCCGCCGCCTCGAAGCCCCAGTCGAGGAGTTCCCGCGCCTCCTCGTAGACGGCGAGCCCGCCGCCGCCCTGAGGGTTCATCACCGTGACGACCAGGGTCCGGTCGCCCCGCCGGGCCGCGGAGATCAAGGTGTTGCCCGCGTTGCTCGTGTAGCCGTTCTTGATCCCGATGAGCCCCGGATAGCGGGCCACGCCGTCCGCTCCCGTGAGGAGCCGGTTGGTGTTGGCGATGCCGTACGACCAGGAGCCCGCCGGGAAGTCCGCGTACGCCGTCGAGCAGTACCGGGTGAACGCCGGGTCCTGGAGCCCGGCCCGGCCGAACACGGCCAGGTCGTACGCCGAGGACACCTGCCCCGGGGCGTCGTACCCGTCGGGGGACACCACGTTCGTGTCCAGGGCGCCCAGGGACCGGGCCTTCTCCTGCATCTGGCGGGCCGTCGCCTCCCAGCCGCCGTTCATCGCGGCCAGGACGTGCACCGCGTCGTTCCCGGAGCTGAGGAACACACCGTTCCACAGGTCGGAGACCTTGTACGTGTACCCCTCCTTCACTCCGACCAGGCTGCTGCCGTCCCCGATCCCGGTCAGCTCGGAATCGGCCACGGTGTGCTTCGCGGAGGCGTCGTGGCGGGGGAGCGCGGTGAGGGCGAACAGCGCCTTGAGGGTGCTGGCCGGCGGCAGTTTCCGGTGCGCGTTCCGCGCGGCGAGGACCTCGCCCGACGACGCGTCCGCCACCACCCACGACAGCGCGGAGACCGAGGGCACCGCGGGGGCGCCGGGCAGCCGCTGCACCTGCGTGCCCTTCCGGTCGAGCCGTGCCCGATCGACGTACTGCCGCGCGGGCGGCGTGGGCTCCCCCACCGCGCCGTCCGGGGAAGTCCGCAGGACGGAGGACGCCGCCGGGACGGAGGTGACGGACTCGGTCGGGGTGGCAGGAGACGCGGAGGCCGCCGGAACGGGCAGCACGAACAGCACCGCCGCGGTACCGGCGGCGGCATGACGGACAGCTGACGTGACGATCATTCAGCCACCGTAGGAAGGCGCGGCGGGACCCGCAGATCGGAGTGCGCCGACCGGGGGAGCGGGTGTGGCGTACGGCGGCGCGTCGTGAGCCCGCCCGGGTGGTACGGCCTCCGCCGGCCCGCTGTCGGTGCCGCAGGGCATGCTTGTGACGTGCCCTCATACCCGCACCAGAGCAACACGGTTCCGGCCGGAACCACCGGAGCCGCTCCCGCCGGACCGGCCCCCCTGACCGTCCCGGGTCCCACCAGGCCCTCGGGGGCCCCCGGTGGCGGACCCTCCGGCGCGCCCGCCCTCCGGGCCGATCGGCAACTCCGCCGGCCCCCGGCCGGGCACATGATCGTCTGCGGGGACGACGCACTCGCCCACCGCCTCGCGGGCGAGCTGCACGAGGTGTACGGGGAGCGGGTCACCCTCCTGGTGCCGCACCGGCCGGACGTCCCGCGCACGCCCACCGTCCGGGCGGGCCGGGCGCTGGCCCTCTTCGGGCGGGTCACCGCCGCCGTCACCCGCACCACCAACGGTGTCACCGCCGAGGCGGCCGGCGCCGACGGCGGCGAACCCGCCGGCACCCTCCGTGTCGTCGAGGCCGCGGAGGCCGACGACCGGGCCCTGACGGACGCCGGGGTGGAGCGGGCCACCGCGCTCGCCCTCGTCCACGAGGACGACGAGACCAACATCCGGGCCGCGCTCACCGCCCGCCGCCTCAACCCCCGGCTGCGCCTGGTCATCCGCCTCTACAACCGCAAGCTCGGCCAGCACCTCGAGACCCTCCTCGACCAGGCCGCCGCCGTCGCCGAACCGGGCCTCGACCCCGAGAAGCTCGACGCCGCCACCACGGTCCTCTCCGACGTCGACACCGCGGCCCCCGGCCTCGCCGCGGCCGCCGTCGCGGGCACCAGCAAGGTGGTCCAGGCCGGCGGACTGCTGCTGCACGCCGTCGAGCGCCTGCCCGCCGCGGGCGAGGCCCCCGACCCCGGCCTGTGCACGCTCGCCCTGCTCTCCGCCACGGCCGGCGACCCGGCCGGCTGCGAGGGCTCCGAACGCAGCGGCGACCAGGGCCCCCGGCTGCTCCCCGACGACCGGACCGTGGCCGCCGCCACCGGCCGTGCCGCCGTCACCCTCGAAGCGGTCACCCCGGCGGGGCCGTCGCTCTCGCCCGGCCGCCTCGCCGCCTCCGCGCTGCCCGTCGCCTCCCTCTTCTCCCGCCGGCTCCGCTGGTCCCTGGCCGGAGCGGCGGCCGCGGTCCTCGCCCTCGCCCTCGCCTCCACCCTCACCACCGGCGACCACCCCCTGCACGCCGCCTATCTGACGCTGCTCGACATCTTCGCCATCGGCGACCCGGCCGTCGGGGAGCCGACCAGCCGGCAGGTCCTGCAGATCCTCGCGGGGTTCGTCGGACTGCTCCTGCTGCCGGTGATCGTCGCCGCCGTCATCGAGGGCCTCGGCACCTTCCGTACGGCGACCACCCTGCGCAGGCCTCCCCGGGGGCTCTCCGGCCATGTCGTCCTCCTCGGACTCGGCAAGGTCGGCACGCGCGTCCTCGCCCGGCTCCGGGGGCTGAACATCCCCGTGGTGTGCGTCGAGTCCGATCCGGAGGCCCGGGGCGTCGCCGTCGCCCGACGGCTGCGCGTCCCCACCGTCATCGGTGACGTCACGGAGGAGGGTGTCCTGGAGGCCGCCCGGATCCACCGCGCCCACGCCCTCCTCGCGCTGACCAGCGTCGACATCACCAACCTCGAAGCCGCGCTGTCCGCCCGCGCCGTCAGCCCCGACCTGCGGGTCGTCCTGCGCCTGTACGACGACGACTTCGCCACCGCCGTCTTCCGCACCCTGCGCACCGCCCACCCCGCTGCCCTCACCCGGAGCCGCAGCGTCTCCCACCTCGCCGCACCCGCCTTCGCCGGCGCCATGCTGGGCCGGCAGGTGCTCGGGGCCGTGCCGATCGAGCGCAGGGTCCTCCTCTTCGCGGCCGTGGACGTCGCGGACCACCCGCTCCTGGACGGGCTCACCGTGGCCGAGGCCTTCCACGCGGGCGCCTGGCGGGTCATCGCCCTGGACGGCGGTGCCACGCCCGGCGGTACGGCCGCCACGGGTACGACTACCGGTGGCCCGGCCACCGTGGCGGGCCCCCGGTCCGGCGCGCCGGACCGGGGGCAGAGCTGGCGCCTGCGCCCCGAGCGCGTCCTCGGACCGGGGGACCGGGTCGTCGTGGCCGCCACCCGCAGAGGCCTGGCCGAACTCCTCGGCAGGGGCGGGGGAGCGGCCCGGTCCGGCGACGGCGACGCCCCCGGCAACACCGCGCGAACGGAGGGGGGTTGACCGTAGGATCTGACCGCTCACGCCCACCACGGCCGAACCGACCGACCCGCGTCCGCAACCGAACCGGCCCGTACCCGCAACGGAACCGAACCGACCCATGTCCGGAACGGAACGGAACCGAACCGAACCGTGCGCGGAACCGAGCTGTGGTCTCCACCTCTCGCCCCCGCTCCCTCGCACCCGCTCCCTCGCACCCGTCCCGGTCGAACGGCCCCGCCGCCACCCGCAGTCAGGAGTTCCCTCTGTGAACGCACCGCACAGCGCCGCCCCCGGCCGGCCGCCGTACCGCATGGACCCGGCGGGCGGCTGCCCGCACGCGGCGAACGCCCGGCTGCTCGCCGAGGGCGCCGTCACCCCGGTCGTCCTGCCCGGCGGGATCGAGGGCATGGCGGTGCTCGGCCACGACGCCCTGCGTGACTTCCTCTCCCACTCCGACGTCGCCAAGGGCGCCCAGCACTTCGCCGCCCTCGCCGAGGGCCGCATACCCGACGGCTGGCCGTTGCGGACCTTCGCCACCGTGCCCGGCATGACCACCGCCGACGGGGCCGACCACCGCCGGCTGCGCACCCTCGTCAGCAGCGCCTTCACCGCCCGCCGGGTCGAGGAACTCCGGCCGCGCGTCGAGACGGTCACCGCCGGACTGCTCGACGGACTCGCCGAGGCCGCCAGGACCGGCGGCGGCGTCGCGGACCTGCGCCGCCACTACGCGCTCCCGCTGCCGCTCGGCGTCATCTGCGAGCTCCTCGGCGTCGACCCCGTCCACCAGGAGCGGCTGCACCATCTCTCCAGCCTGGTCGTCGCCACCGACACCGAGCCCGCGCGGGCCGTCGCCGCCAACCGTGAACTCGGCGGACTCCTCGCCTCCATCGTCGGCGAGAAGGCCGCCGCCCCCGGCGACGACCTCACCAGCGCCCTCATCGCCGCCCGGGACGCGGGCGGCGACCGGCTCGGCGAACCCGAGCTGATCGGCACCCTGCTCCTGCTGATCATCGCGGGCCACGAGACCACCCTGAACCTGGTCACCAACGCGGTCCGGGCGCTCTGCGCCCACCGCGACCAGCTCGCCCTGGTCACCGAAGGCCGCGCCGACTGGGCCGACGTGGTGGAGGAGACCCTCCGCTGGGACAGCCCGGTCAGCTACTTCCCGTTCCGCTACCCCACCCGCGACCTCACCGTCGACGGCACCCTCATCCCCCGGGGCACCCCCGTCCTGGCCGGATACTCGGCGGCGGGCCGGGACACGAAGGCCCACGGCCCGGACGCCGACCGCTTCGACCTCACCCGGGCCGGGTCGGTGAAGCACCTCTCGCTCGGCCACGGCCCCCACTACTGCCTGGGCGCCCCGCTCGCCCGGATGGAGGCCGCCATCGCCCTGGAGGCGCTCTTCACCCGCTTCCCCGACCTGGACCTGGCCGTCCCGGAGTCCGAGCTGCCCCGCCACTCCGGCTTCGTCGGCAACAGCGTCCGCACGCTCCCCGTCCGCCCGGGCGGCTGACGGACTCCCGACCCGCGTGGGGACGAGGCCGCCTCAGCCGGCGTGCCCCCACGCGGTCGCGGGGGAGGTCCGCAGGGCCGAGACGAGCCGCAGCAGCCGGCCCTCGTTCCCCGCGAGGCCCGCCGCGCGGAGCGCCTCGTCCGCCTCGGCCATCGGATGCGTGAGCATCACCCCCGCGTACGGGGCGAGCCGTGGATCGGTCAGCACGGCCTGGGTGGATTCGAGCAGCCGCAGGTACGCCTGGGCGGCCGCCCGCTCGCTCGCGGTGATCGTGGTCATGTCGGGCTCCCTCTCGACAGTTCGGCGCTGACCACCCTCTCGTACGGGTCTGACAATCCTGCTCAGCCCCGGCCGTCGAGCAGGGCCACGAGCCGTTCGAGGAAGATCCGCTGCCCCGCGACGAGCAGGGGAGCGGCCACCTCGGGGGTGAACCAGCCCACCCGGTCGATCTCGGGGAACTCGGCCCGGACGCCGGACCGGGGCGGCCATTCCATGGTGAAGGTGCCGGGCACGACCCCTGCCGGGTCCAGAGTGCCCTCGACGGCCCAGATGGTGACGAGCTTTCCGTTGCGCTGCCGGGACTCGCCGAGGTCGAGCCACTCGCCCTCGGGGGCCGGGAGCCCCAGTTCCTCCAGGAACTCGCGGCGCGCCGCGGCCTCCGGAGCCTCGTCCGGCTCGTACTCCCCCTTGGGGATCGACCAGGCCGCCTGCTCGTGGGACGACCAGAAGGGCCCGCCCATATGGCCGATGAGGACCTCGACGCCGCCGTCCGTCGTACGGCGGAAGACGAGAAGACCCGCGCTGCGCTTGTCCGGCATGCGGTCCAGTGTCGCCGAACGGTCCCGTCGCCGCAGCGGCGCGCGCCCCGGTCCCGTGCGCCCCGTCTCACTCCTCCGCGCTGATCACCACCGGTCCGCCTTCGAGGTCGAAGCCGCTCGTCCAGTGCGGCGGGAGCCGCACCGAACGCCGGGGAGCGAGCGTGCCGCTCAGCCGTTCCCGCCGCAGCGGGGTCCCGTCCTGGGTGACGGTCAGGACGGGACGTACGAGCGGACGCTCCGGCCGGACGAGCAGCGGGACGGCGTCGGGGCCGAGGAGGCTTGGCGTCACCCACCGCAGCGGCCCCTCCGTCACCACCGGCACCCCGGTCACGGGCCAGGGACCACCGCCGAGCCGGCGCAGTACGGCCTCGGCCACGGCCCGGCCCTCCGCGGCGGCCACCTGCGCCGGTTCCACCCCGCGCAGCAGGTTGCCGACCGCGAAGACGCCCGGCTCCGCGGTGCGGAAGGCGCCGTCCGTCGCCGGCCCCCGGGTGCCCGGGGCGAGCGGCAGCCCGCGGGCGCGGGCGAGTTCGTGGTCGGGGATCCAGTCGCCGGTGAAGACCACGGTGTCGCACCGCAGCGTGCCCGTACGGCCGTCCCCGCCCCGGACGCGGACCCCGGTCAGCCGGCCGCGTCCGAGCAGCTCGGTCACGACCGCTCCGGCCACCACGGGGACGGGCCCGAACGAGGCCCTTCCCCGGGGGACTTCGGTCACGACCGCGACCACGTCCACCCCGGCCGCGCGCAGCGTCCGCACGGAGGCGCGGGCCACGGGATCGCCGCCGACGACCACCGCGCGCCGCCCGACGCGCTCCCGCCGCGCGCCGAAGCGGAGCACCGTCCGCTGGAGTTCGCCCGTGGTCAGCACCCCGGCGGGCCGTGACCCCGGTACGAGCCGGGCGCTGCGGGGCCGTTCCCGCGCCCCGGTCGCGAGGACCACCGCGCGGGCCCTGACCCGTTCGAGGCCGGTCGGGGCGGTGACGTCGAGGGTGAGCGGTCCGGCCCAGCCGGTGGCCGACACGCCGGTACGGACGGTGGCTCCGGCCCGCAGCGCCGCCCGTACCGCACGCCGCGCGTAGGCCGGGCCGTCGAGGGGGCGGCCCAGGGCGTCCGCGCCGAATCCGGTACGGGCGCAGTGCCGGGGGACCCCGCCCGCGGTCCCCTCCCGCTCCAGGACCTCGACGCGGCCCGCGCCGGCCGCCGCGAGCCGGGCGGCCGCGGCGAGCCCGGCGGGTCCCGCGCCGACCACGAGGACGTCGACCGTACGGTTCACCGGGCGCCCTTCCCGTACTCCTCGAACAACGCCCGTACCTCGGCGCCGCAGTCATGGCCCTGGCAGCGGCCGCCACGCGCGCGCGTGCGCCGCCGCAGCCCGTCGAGGCCACCCGGCGGGATCGTCGAGGCGAGCGCGGCCCGGATCTCGCCGCGGGTGACCCGCTCGCAGTGGCAGACGATCGAGCCGAAGTCGGGCTCCCGGGCGATGAGCCGGGCGTCCCGGTACGGACGGGTGAAGGCCTCGCCGAGGTTCGGCATCCGGAGCCGGGCGAGCGGCCGTTCGGGGCCCGGGTCGAGCCCGCAGTCGGCGAGCAGCCCGCGCACGTGCTCGGCGATGGCGAGGGAGGCGGTGAGCCCGGTGGAGCGGATCCCGCCCACCGTCACGTACCGCAGTTCCGGGTGGGCGGCGATCCGGTAGTCCTCCTGCCCGGTGGCGGCGCGCAGCCCCGCGTAGACGGCCGTGACCTCCTCGTCGAGGAGTGCCGGGAGGATCCGGCCGCCCTGCTCGCGCAGGCCGGCGAGCCCCTCCGCCGTCGTGCCGGTGTCCGTCTTGTCGTCCAGGTCCTCGGCGGTGGGCCCGAGCATCACGTTCCCGTACACCGTCGGCGCGATGAGCACCCCCTTGCCGAGGGGGCCGGGTACGGGCAGCAGGATGTGCCGGACCAGGTCACGGGCGAACTTGTCGAAGACGAGCAGCTGGCCCCGGCGCGGGGTGACGGTGAAGTCCTCGCGGCCGAGCAGCGCGTCGAAGGCGTCGGCGTGGAGCCCGCAGGCGTTGACGAGGTGACGGGTCCGCAGCACCCCGCGCCGGGTCACGAGCCGGTGGTACGGATCGCCCGGACGCACCTGCTCCACCCGGCAGTCCAGGTGCAGGTCCACTCCGGAACGGACGGCCTGGGTGGCGTACGCGAGGGTGGTCGTCCACGGGCAGATCACCGACTCGCCCGGCACGTCGAGCGCGGCGAGCGCTCCCCGGCCCAGGTGCGGTTCCCTCGCGCGGAGTTCGGCGGCGGAGAGCAGCCGGGTCGTGCGGTGTCCGTTGCGCCCGGCCTTCTCCGCGAGGCGGGGGAGGGCGGCGCGCTGCTGCTCGTCCCAGGCGACGAGCAGGGCGCCGAGCGGCTCCACGGGGATGCCGGTCTCCCGCGCGTACGCCGAGAGCAGTCGGTGGCCGTCCCGGACGAGCCGCGACTCCAGGGTGCCGGGCACGGCGTCGAAACCGGTGTGCAGGATCGCCGTGTTGGCCTTCGACGTACCGTCGCCGACGTCGTTCGCGGCCTCCACGAGCGCGACCCGCAGGGGGTGGCGGGCCAGCGTGCGGGCGATGGCGGCGCCGACGACCCCCGCGCCGACGACCACGACGTCGTAGGCCGCGTCGTCGCCCAGGGGGAGGGGGCCCGTGCGGGTGACGCTCATACGGTGCCGGTGCCGGTGCCGGAGCCGAAGTGGGTGCCGGTGCCGGTGCCTGTACCGGTGTCCGAGCCCGAGCCGGTGCCGGAACCCGCTCCCGAGCCGTCGCCGCCCGCGAGGGCACCGGGACTCGCCCCCGCGAGGGCACCGGGACCCGCCCCCGCGCGGTCCACCAGTGCCGTCACCTCCGCACGGAACCGGGCGAGGCGTGCCGCCGCCTCGTCGCCCGAGATCCTCGGCTCGTACACCGCCGAGGGCTTCCACTCCGGCACGGCCGCGCGGAGCGTGAGCCCCGGGTCGTGTCCGAGCCGGGCAGCCGCCCCCACGCCCAGTGCCGTCGCGTCGGGCGACGAGGAGACCTCCACCGGGAGTTGGAGCAGGTCCGCCTGGGTCTGCATGAGCAGCGCGGACCGGGTGAGCCCGCCGTCGGCGCGCAGCGAGGTCAGGGGGGCGCCCCGGTCGGCGGCGACGGCCGAGGCGAGCTCGACGACCTGCGCGGCGATGCCCTCGCACAGGGCGCGCACCAGATGGCCCGGGGTGGTGTCCAGACCGAGGCCGGTGAGCGAGCCCCGTACGTCGCCCCGCCACCACGGCGCGGCGAGCCCCGCGAGCGCGGGGACGAAGGTGACCCCGCCGGTGTCCGGCACCCCGCCGCCGACCGGGTCGATCTCCGCCGCCCCGGCGATGACGCCGAGGTCGGTGAGCCAGCGCACGGCCGAGGCGACCGTGTACACCTGGCCGTCCAGGCAGTGGGTGACCTGTCCGCCGAGCCGCCAGGCGACACAGCCGACCAGACCGGAGGAGGCGCGCCGGGGCTCCGGACCGGTCCGGGCGAGGAGGAAGGCGCCCGTGCCGTACGTGCACTTGGCGGCGGCCGGATCGTCGGCGCTCTGGGCGAGCAGCGCCGCCTGCTGGTCCACCAGGAGGCCGGTGAGCGGCAGCGGCGGACCGAAGGCGTGCGTGGTGCCGACGGGCGTGTCGCAGTCGACGATCCGGGGGAGTCGCTCGCCGCCGAGGCCGTACAGGTCGAGGGCGGTCTCCGACCAGGCGACGGTGTCGAGGTCGAGGAGCCCGGTCCGCCCCGCGGTCGCCGCGTCGGTGACGAAGGCGCCGGTGAGCCGGTGGACGAGCCAGGCGTCGCTGGTGGTGACGACGCCGGCGCCGGTGGCGTGGCGACGGATCCAGGCCATCTTGGGCGCGGCGAAATAGGGGTCGACCGGGAGCCCCGTGAGCTGCCGGAGCCGGTCCGCGTGAGGGGCGAGTCCGGCGCAGACGCCAGCCGCCCTGCGGTCCTGCCACACCAGGGCGTCGGTGAGCGGTTCGCCGGTGGCGGGGTCCCAGGCGAGGACGGTCTCCCCCTGGTTGGCGAGGCCCACGGCCACGACCGCTGTGCCCGCGTCGGCGAGCGCGGCCCGCCCCGCGGCGACCACGGAGTCGTACAGCTCACGCGGGTCGGCCTCGACCAGGCCGCCCGGCAGGTAGCGGGGCCGTACCGGGGCCGCACCGCTGCCGATGACTCCGCGTTCGGGGCAGAGGACGAGGGCCTTGGTGCCCGAGGTGCCCTGGTCGACGGCGAGTACCGGGCCGCCCGTCATCGTGCTGCTCCTGTCCCTGGACCGTTCCGTGATCGGCCGATCACCGAAAGGGGTCAGGGTGCCGTCGCCGCGGCCTTCCGTCAAGCCTCGGCGGAAGACCCCGTCAGGTCCGCCGGTCGTACCTGACAGTAAGTCAAATTCAGTCGCTGGCCTGATAGTTACGGTCGAAAAAGAAAGTGGACCGGTCGCGTCCAGCGCCCTCTATAGTGATCGCCGATCAACGGCCGGGACGCCCGCCGGGGGACTGACCACCCCCTCCATCGACCGAGGACCCATGTCATCCACACCACGCTCCACCCCCTGATGTCCGGACACGGCTTCCGGCCCGTCTACCACCCCGCGGGCCATGACCACGCCCTGCGCAACGCCGTCCAGGACTTACGCACCGGCCGCTGGGTGGCGATGGCCCGGCTCCTCGGCGAGACGACCGGCTGGGACAGCTGGACCCGGCGCACCCAGGTCCTCGCCGCCGTCGCCGCCGGCACCGACGTCGTCCACATCTGGCGCGCCGAGCAGCCCGGCAGCCCCGCCGCCACCGTGATGCACTGCCGCGTCACGGTCGAACGTGCCGTACGCGCCCACCGCGCCGGCCACGCCCGCACCCGCGAACTCCGGCAGGAGGCGTGGGCCGCCTGCCGCGAGGCCGCCGACCTCGCGCCCACCGACCCCGTGCCCTGGGTGGCCTTGATCGCCCTCGCCGCCCTCGACGAACAGCAGCGCACGGCCGAGCACCGGCTCCCCCCGCCGGCCCCCATGCTGCCGCCCGGCCCCTGGGGCCTGCTCGCCGAGGCGGAGAAGCGCGACCCGTACAACCGCGAAGCCCACCACCGCATGCTGCAGTTCCTCTACGCCCGCCACTCCGGTCCGCTCGCGGAGGCCGTCGACCACGCCCGCCGCCCCGGCCCCCTCTCCGAGGCCGTCAACTACGCCCACTGGGCGGCCTCCTCGGCACCCGTCGGCTCCGCCCTGCACGCCCTCCCGCTCTACGTGCGCGTCGAACGCTACCGACGCGAGCGCGGCCACGAGCGCGCCCTCGACCTGCACTGGGTCGCCGAGGACGCCGTACGCGACGCCCGGAACGCCCTCGACGACTGGTTCCTGTTCTGCGCCACCGACGAGGCCTCCCTGCTCGACCTCAACCACCTGGCGCACGCCCTCTTCGGGGCCCTCCGCTTCACCGACGCGGCCCGGGTCTTCGAGTCGCTCGGCCCGTACTACACGACGCTGCCGTGGGCGTACCGGACTCCCCGCCCGGACGACCGCGTGCTGGCCGAAGAGGTCTTCCTGCGCGCCCGCGCCCGCTGTCTCGGCGGCTGACGCCCCGGCGCGCGCCCCCGGCTCCCCCGTGCCGCTCCCGCGCCCTGTCCCGCCCCGCCCCGCTTCTCTCCACCCGTTCCCGTTCGCTCCCGTCCCCGGAGGAACCCATGTCCCGCACGACCGCCCCCACCGACGCGATACGCAAGCCACCCCCCGCCGTCCAGGACGAGGAGGCACGGCTGAGAGAGCTCGGCTACCAGCCCGTCCTCGCCCGCCGCATGGGAGGCTTCGGCAACTTCGCGATCAGCTTCTCGGTCATCTCCGTCCTCTCCGGCTGCATGACCCTCTACGGCTTCGGCATGAGCACCGGCGGTCCCGCCGTCATGCTGTGGGGCTGGGCGGGCGTCGGCCTCTTCGTGCTGTGCGTGGGTCTCGCCCTCGCCGAGGTCACCAGCGCCTACCCGACCTCCGGCGCCCTCTACTACATGGCGGACCGGCTCGGCGGGCGCCGCTGGGGCTGGTACACCGGCTGGCTGAACCTGCTCGGTCTGCTCGGCGCGATCGCCGGCATCGACTACGGGGCCGCCCTCTTCACCGGGGCCTTCCTCAACCTCCAGTGGGGCTTCGAGCCCACCGCCGGATCCACCTTCCTGATCTTCCTCGCGATCCTGCTGCTCCACGCCGTCCTGAACCTCTTCGGCGTCCGTCTGGTCAGCGTGCTCAACTCGATCAGCGTCTGGTGGCACCTGGCGGGCGTGGCGGTCATCGTGGGCGCCCTCGCGTTCGTCCCGGACCGGCACCGGTCCGTCGAGTTCGTGTTCACCGAGTTCGTCAACGACACCGGCTGGACCAACCCGTTCTACGTCGCCGCGATCGGCCTGCTCCTCGCCCAGTACACCTTCTCCGGCTACGACGCCTCGGCCCACCTCTCCGAGGAGACCTCCAACGCCTCCGTCTCCGCCGCCAAGGGCATCGTGCGGGCCATCTGGGTCTCCTGGATCGCCGGATTCGCCCTGCTCGCCGGGCTGAGCTTCGCCATCCAGGACTACGCCGCCACACAGAACAGCGCCACCGGCGTCCCACCCGCCCAGATCCTCCTGGACGCGCTCGGCTCCGGCGGCGCCGCCGCCCTGCTCCTCGTGGTGATCGTCGCCCAGCTCTTCTGCGGCAACGCCGAGGTGGCCGCGGCCAGCCGCATGGTCTTCGCCTTCAGCCGCGACAACGCCCTGCCCGGCTCGGCGCTCTGGCGGAAGGTCAGCGCCCGCACGCAGACGCCGGTCCCGGCCGTCTGGCTCGCGGTGGCGGTCGCCGCGCTGCTCGCCGTGCCCTCGCTGTACTCCGCCACCGCCTACGGCGCGGTCACCGCGATCAACGTCATCGGCATCACGCCCGCCTACGCCATCCCCATCTACCTGCGGCTGCGCGCCGGGAACCGCTTCACCCCCGGCCCGTGGAGCCTGGGCCGCTGGAGCAAGCCGATCGGCTGGACCGCCGTCGTCTGGGTGGCGATCGTCACCGTGCTGTTCTGCCTGCCGCAGAAGGCCCCGGTGACGATCGACACCATGAACTACGCGGTGATCGCGCTCGTCGTCGTCCTCGTCCTGGCCAGCGTCTGGTGGTACGTCGCCCGCCGCTCGTACGGCACGCCGACGGCGTACGGCACGGCCCGCGAGGAGGCGGAGATCGCCGAGGGCATCGTCTGACGGCGGGACCCGCCCCTCACCCCGTCCCGGCCCCGGGCGCGTCCCGGCACCGGTACGGGTGAGGAAGGGCACCGGTCCCGGGCGGCGCCTCCCCGTGCCGCTCTCAGGCGCTGAACTCGTAGGTCCAGGCCGCTGCCCGGGCCGAGAAGTCGATGTCCGTGATCTCCAGGGCGTGCCCGTGCTGGTCGCTCACCACCCGGTGGACGACCAGCCGGGCCGCCCCGCCCCCGGCCGTCGTGGTCGGGCCGGGCGGCACGCCGACCGACTCCCGGTGGGTGATCCGCAGCCCCGCCTGGTGCATCCAGTGGTAGAGCAGCCGCAGATCCGGCTGCCGGTGGCCGTCCCGGTCCCGCCGGTACCGGGAGAGCTGGGGGATCTCGGTGAGCGCCGGCCGGGAGAACCACGACACCGCCCGCTGGAGCGCCCCGCCGTGCGGTCCGAGCACGACGTGCCGGTGTACGAGCGTCGGCTCGCCCGGGGCGAGCAGGAGCCGCGCCGTCAGCGGGGTGGGCGGCGGCTCCCAGGCCAGCGAGGCCCGCACCAGTGCCCCGGCCGCGCGGGGTCCGCCGGGGAACGTCGGACGGCGGGCCGTCAGGGCCGGGG
The DNA here is from genome assembly GCF_042716635.1 of Streptomyces sp. NPDC058664. Taxonomy (NCBI): domain Bacteria; kingdom Bacillati; phylum Actinomycetota; class Actinomycetes; order Kitasatosporales; family Streptomycetaceae; genus Streptomyces; species Streptomyces sp. NPDC058664. Next base: position 212,494 of record NZ_JBHXRW010000005.1, read on the forward strand.
CGACGGGCTCGCCCCCGGCGGCCGCGAAGGTGCCGCGCCGGTCGGTGACCACGAGCCTCTCGTCCCGCAGGAGCTGGAGCGCGCTGCGTACGGTCTGACGGTTGACGTGGTACCGCTGGGACAGGGATCGTTCCGAGGGGAGCCGGGTGCCGGGGGAGATGCGCCGGTGGGCGAGATCCTCGCGCAGCGCGGCGGCGACCCGGAGATAGAGCGGCGTGTCCGCCGCCGCCTCGGAATCGGGCTCGGCCATGATCAGACCCTCTCTTCGCTCAGCGTGACCGCATGGGTCGTACGGGTGACCCATTCCTATCATTGGTCTAAACCATTTAGCCAGTGCGGTCCGGAAGAGTGGCCGAAACGAACGCCGCCCCTTGTAATGAGGTACCAGGTGACGGGGGACGAGACCGCGGCGACGGAAGAGGCGGGTGAGGCCGGATGACGACACCGTCGGAGCGCGCCGCACGGGGAAGGGCGGCCCGCAAGCGCGTACCCCGCTCCTCCCACGGCCGCTGGATACCCAGTTCCCAGCGCCCCCACCCGATCGACGTCCTCGAACGCCAGGCCCGGGACCGCCTGCCCGACCTCGTCCCCCTCCGGTACGGCCGGATGGCGGCCTCCCCCTTCGCCTTCCTCCGCGGCGCCGCGGCCGTCATGGCCGCCGACCTCGCCGCCCAGCCCCACACCGGACTCACCGTCCAGCTCTGCGGCGACGCCCACCTCCTCAACTTCGGTGTCTACGCCTCACCCGAACGGACGCTTCTCTTCGACGTGAACGACTTCGACGAGACGCTCCCCGGCCCCTTCGAATGGGACGTGAAACGGCTCGCCGCCAGCGTCGCCGTCGCCGCCCTCCAGAACGGCAGCACCAAGCCCAAGGCCCACCGGGCGGCCCTCGTGGCCACCGAGTCGTACCGGACGACGGTGCGCCGCCTCGCCGGCCTCGGTGAGCTCGCCGTCTGGTACGAGCGGATCGCCGCCGACGACCTCGTCCCCCTCGTGCACCGCGACGAACGCGCCCGGGTCAGGAACCGGCTCGCCCGCGCCCGCCGCCGCACCAGCCTCCAGGCCCTCACCAAGCTCACCGAGGCCGACGCGAGCGGAGTCCGGCACCTGGTCAACGACCCGCCGCTCCTCGAACGGACCACGGACATCGACCGGGTCACGTTCGGCAAGGTCTTCAGCGACTACCGCAGCTCGCTCGCCGAGGAACGCCGGGTCCTCCTCGACCGCTACCGCTTCCGCGACGCCGCCCGCAAGGCCGGCGGGGTCGGCAGCGTCGGCACCCGCTGCTTCGTCCTCCTCCTCGAAGGCCGGGACGAGAAGGACCCGCTCATCCTCCAGATCAAGGAGGCCGGCCCGTCCGTCCTCGAGCCGTACCTGCCGCCGAGCGCGTACAGCCACCAGGGACGCCGTGTCGTCTGCGGCCAGCGTCTCATCCAGGCGGCGAGCGACATCTTCCTCGGCTGGATGACCGGCCCCGAGGAACGCCACTTCTACTGGCGCCAGCTGCGCGACATGCAGGGCTCCGCCGAGGTGGAGACCATGACCCCCGCCATGCTGCGGAACTACGCGCGGTTCTGCGGCAGGGCCCTGGCTCGCGCCCACGCCCGCTCCGGCGACCGCATCGCCATCGCGGCCTACCTCGGCGGCTCGGACGTCTTCGACCGCGGTGTCGCCGACTTCGCCCTCGCCTACGCGGGCCAGAACGCCGACGACTACGCGGCACTCGGCGCGGCCGTCGCCGCGGGCATGGTGGCCGCGGCCCCGGGTGCCTGAGAGGCAGACCCGGGCGCCCGGGCTCCTGGGCGTCCGAGAGGCCCGGGCGCCTGAGGGACCTGGGGCGCCTGAGCCCTCGAAGGACCCGCCGGCCCAGCCGGAGAGCTCTCCGCGATGCCCGCCGAGTCCCCGGGGCCCCACCGGCCGGGCCGAAGGGTCCTCCGCGGTGCCCGCCCGAGCCCCCTCGGGGACCCTTCGGCCGGGGCCAAGGGTCCTCCGCGGTGCTCACCCGGTGACCACTGCCCCGGACGCCGTTCCGGGGCGCAGGGCATGCCCGGCGCCCCGGCCCTGATCCGCCGGACGCGCCCGGCGCGCCCTACGCCCCCTACGCCCTACGCGTCCCGGCGCAGCGGCGGTTCCGCCGGAGTCTCGGCGACCGGTCCGAACAGCACCGCCCGCGCCACCGCGGGCGCGAAGAGACTGGTCAGCGGGGCGGTCAGGTGCAGCGCCGCACGGAACGGCGCTCCCACGACCGGATCACCCGCCGCCCGCGCCTGCACCCGGCCCAGGTACCAGCCGACCGCCTTGTCCAGCGGCCCCGGGCGCGCCGCGTCACCGATCACACCGGGCATCTTCTTGTCGGCGCCCGCCGAGATGTCCCAGGCCTGCCGGGAGGCGCCGAGCAGCGCACGCTGCACCTGCCGGGTGGTCGGCGTGCGCCTGGGGTCGGCGAGCGCCCGGCGCAGCGCCACGGCGCTGAGCGCGGCGACCGCCATCCCCTGCCCGTAGATCGGGTTGAACGCGCACAGCGCGTCGCCGGTGGCGAGGAACCCGGCCGGACGGCGGCCCGGACGGTCGTACCGGCGCCGGACGTTGGCCGTCCTGCGGAACCCGTACACCGGGGACTCCGGCTCGGCCCGCGCGAGCCAGTCGCTGAGCACCGGGTGCGGCAGCCGCTTCGCGTACTCCTCGAACGCGGTCTCGGCGGTGGGCGGTTCGTCGCCCCTCAGTCCCGAGAAGGTCACCAGGTGGCGCCCGTCGCCCAGCGGCAGCACGACACCGCCGTACACCTGGGCCGGATTGGGCACGATGTAGTAGCCGGTCGTGTCCGCCTCCGGGTCCCCGGCCGGAGCGCGGTAGACCCGGGTGCTGTACGCGAGACCGGTGTCGAGGGTCTCCTCGTGCGGGGCCTCCGCGCCGATGTCCGCCAGCCAGTCGGCGGCCTTCGTGGACCGCCCCGAGGCGTCCACGACGAGATCGGCCGCGAGCGTACGCGGCTGCTTCTCGGCCCCCGCGCCGCGCTCCCGCAGCCGTACGCCCCGGACGCGCGACGAGTCGCCGGTCAGCCCCACCGTCTCCGTGCCCTCGACCAGCTCGATGCGCGGGTCGGCGAGCACCCGCTGCCGCACCAGCCACTCCAGCTGGGCACGCGGACCGCTGTAGAAGCAGGTGGTCGCGGGCGTCCGGTGGAACCACCGGCCGTTCTGCCACTGGATCATGTCCTCGGGAACGCCCACCTCGGGCGCCCCGAGCTCGCGCAGCTCCGTCATGAACCCCGGGAGCAGCTCGTCGAGCGCCTGTTGCCCGCCCGCGATCAGCACGTGCAGATGCCGGCCCTGCGGCACGCCCGGCCGGGCCTCGGGCCCGTCCGGGAGGCGGTCGCGCTCGACGACCGTCACCTTCTCCGCGTGCTCGGCCAGCACTCGTGCGGCAAGCAGCCCAGCGAGACTTCCCCCGATGACCACCGCGTGACGTGTCGCGCGGCGCCCCAAGTCGTCGGCCATACCCGCCCTTTCACTCGTGGAACTCCGACCGCCCAGTATCCACGCCGGTACGCGCCCCGTCGTGCCTCGTCACCCCGGCGGCGGCCACGGCCGCACAGTTTCGGCCTACCGGCCACGGCACGCGCCTCCCGGCACGTCGCCCGCGGGCCTCGCTCCGGCTCGTCCGACTCTCCGTACGGCGTCCGTCACGCGGAAGAGGCCCCGGGGCGAATGGATTCCGGGCATCCGGGCAGAGGCCGGGACCGAGGCTGTCCAGAACCGAGGAGGGAAGGGGGAACGAACGTGATGGCAGTCTCCCGGCACCACGACCTCAAGGGCCCGGGGGCCGCCGCCCGAGCACGACAGGAGGTGCACCGCCTCGCCGGTGACGCCCTGCGCGCCGGGCACCCACTGCCACCGGCCGTCGAGAACGACGCGGTCCTCGTCGTCAGCGAACTGGTCACCAACGCCATCCGCTACGCCGACGGCGAGTGCACCCTCGACCTCGCCCTGGAAGGGGACGGCATCGGCATCGACGTCCACGACCACAACCCCGAACCACCGCGGCCGAAGGAAGCCGACCCGGGCCGGGAGGGCGGGTTCGGCCTGGGCATCGTCTTCCGCCTCGTCGACAGCCTGACCGTCCGCCGCGACCCCGACGGCAAGACCGTCCACGCGCACCTGGACCACTGAGGGGTGTCGTGGACGGCTCGGCGCGGACGGGGCCGGAACGGGGCCCGGACGTCACTCGGTACCGAGTTCCGCCAGCGCGTCCGTCAGCCATTCCACCCAGAAGCGCTCCATGTCGATCCCGCCCCGCAGTACGAGATGGCGCAGCCGGTCCGGCTCCGACCGGCGCCGTTCCGCGGGGAAGTCCCGCGTCTCGATCGCCAGGTACTCCACCAGCTGCTCCTGGTGCAGGGCGAGGTGGCGGGACAGCTCGGCGCGGAGGCCCGCCGCGCCGACCACGGCGGCCGCCCGCATCCGCAGCAGGAGGGCGGCCCGCAGCGGCTTCGGGTCCTCGGACCTGGCGACCCAGCCGCCGAGCTCGGCGCGGCCCGCGGGCAGCACCTCGTACTCCTTCCGCTGCCCCCGCACCGGAACCGGGGCGGGCAGGGCGCGGATGTGCCCCGCCTGCTCCAGCTTTCCCAGCTCGCGGTAGATCTGCTGGTGCGTGGCCGACCAGAAATAGCCGATCGACTTGTCGAAACGGCGCGTCAGTTCGAGACCGGAGGACGGCTTCTCGAGCAGCGCGGTCAGGATCGCGTGCGGGAGTGACATGCACGCATCCTAGAAGTGGCCGGCCACGGCGATCACAGCGTCGCCGCGAGCCGGGTGCCCTGGTCGATGGCCCGCTTGGCGTCCAGCTCGGCGGCGACGTCCGCACCGCCGATCAGGTGCGTCACACGGCCCGCCGCCACCAGCTCCTCGTAGAGGTCCCGGCGCGGGTCCTGGCCCGCGCAGAGCACGACGGTGTCGACCGGAAGCAGCTGCGCCTCGCCGTCGATCGTGACGTGCAGGCCCTCGTCGTCGATCCGGTCGTACGACACGCCCGCCACCATGGCCACGCCCCGGTGCTTGAGCTCGGTGCGGTGGATCCACCCGGTCGTCTTGCCGAGACCGGCGCCGACCTTGGTGGTCTTGCGCTGGAGCAGGTGCACCTGGCGCGGCGGCGCGTTCCGCTCGGGCGCGCGCAGGCCTCCCCGGTTCTCGTACGAGGTGTCCACGCCCCACTGGCGGAAGTACGTCTCGGGGTCCTGGCTCGCGCCCTCCCCGCCGTCCGTGAGGAACTCGGCGACGTCGAAGCCGATGCCGCCCGCGCCGATGATCGCGACCCGCTCGCCGACCGGCGCGCCGTCCCGCAGCACGTCCAGGTAGCTGAGGACGCTCGGGTGGTCGACGCCGGGGATGGCGGGCGTACGGGGCGAGACGCCGGTGGCGACGACGACCTCGTCGTAACCGTCGAGGTCACCCGCCGCGACCCGGGTGTTCAGGCGCACCTCGACACCGTGCTCGGCGAGCTGCACGCGGAAGTAGCGGAGCGTCTCGTCGAACTCGTCCTTGCCCGGCACCCGCTTGGCGATGTTCAGCTGGCCGCCGATCTCGGCGGCGGCGTCGAAGAGGGTCACGGCGTGGCCGCGCTCGGCCGCCGACACCGCGCAGGAGAGGCCGGCCGGGCCCGCGCCGACGACGGCGATCCGCTTGGCGCGGCGGGTGGGGGAGAGGACCAGCTCGGTCTCGTGGCAGGCGCGCGGGTTGACCAGGCAGGAGGTGATCTTCAGGTTGAAGGTGTGGTCGAGGCAGGCCTGGTTGCAGCCGATGCAGGTGTTGATGGTGTCGGCACGGTCGGCCGTGGCCTTGGCGACGAAGTCGGGGTCGGCGAGGAAGGGGCGGGCGAGCGAGACGAGGTCGGCGCGGCCGTCGGCGAGGATCTCCTCGGCGACCTCGGGGGTGTTGATGCGGTTGCTGGTGACGAGCGGTACGGAGACCGCGCCCATCAGCTTCTTCGTCACCCAGGTGTAGGCGCCGCGCGGCACGGAGGTGGCGATGGTGGGGATGCGCGCCTCGTGCCAGCCGATGCCGGTGTTGATGATGGTGGCGCCCGCGGCCTCGATCTCCTTGGCCAGCCGGACGACCTCCTCCAGGGTGGAGCCGCCGGGGACGAGGTCCAGCATGGAGAGGCGGTAGACGAGGATGAAGTCCTCGCCCACGCGCTCGCGGATGCGGCGGACGATCTCCAGCGGGAAGCGGACGCGGTTCTCGTAGGAGCCGCCCCACCGGTCGGTGCGCTGATTGGTGGCGGCGGCGATGAACTCGTTGATGAGGTAGCCCTCGGAGCCCATCACCTCGACGCCGTCGTACCCGGCCTCCTTGGCGAGTTCGGCGCAGCGCGCGTAGTCCTCGACGGTCTGCTCGACCTCGGCGTCGGTCAGCTCGTTCGGTACGAAGGGGCTGATCGGGGCCTTGATCGCGCTGGGTGCGACGAGGGCGGGGTGGTACGCGTACCGGCCGAAGTGCAGGATCTGCATCGCGATCCGGCCGCCCGCCTCGTGCACGGCGCCGGTGATCAGCCGGTGCTCGGCGACCTCCTCGGCGGTGGTGAGCTTGGCCCCGCCGTCCCACGGGCGGCCGGCGTCGTTGGGCGCGATGCCGCCGGTGACGATGAGGCCGACGCCACCGCGGGCGCGCTCGGCGTAGAAGGCGGCCATGCGCTCGAAGCCGTGCTCGGCCTCTTCGAGACCGACGTGCATCGATCCCATGATCACCCGGTTGGGCAGGGTGGTGAACCCGAGGTCGAGCGGGCTCAGCAGATGCGGGTACGGGGTCATGAGGGCGCCTCCTCGCGCAGGAACGTCGACCTCAGTTGTAGGGGACCCCTTCCCGTTGTGCAACTAGTTGCAGAAGATCTGGGACGTGATGTCCACTACTCGGTGGCGACGGCTTCCGCGGCCGTCCCCAGCCACGCGTCCAGGTCCTCCGGCGTCCGCGGCTCCGCTGCCCCGGCCCCGAGCAGTCCGCGTGCCCGCAGCAGCCGGGCCACGGCCGTGCCCCAGGGACGTCGCAGCCCGGCCGCGTCGAGCAGCGCGTCGTCCGCGAGGAGCTCGGCCACCGGGCCGGTGCGCAGGCCGGCCGGGGAGAGCACCGCCGCCTCGTCCGCCCAGCGCAGCGCCAGGTCCACGTCGTGCGTCGCCATCAGCACCGTCGTACCGGCCGCCCGGAGCCGCCCGAGCGCGTCGAGCAGCCGTTCCTGCCCGTGCGGGTCGAGCCCGGCCGTCGGCTCGTCCATGATCAGGACCCGGGGCCGCATCGCCACGGCGCCCGCGATCGCGGCCCGCTTGCGCTGCCCGTACGACAGCAGATGCGTCGGCCGGTCCGCGAGCGCCGTGATGTCCAGGGCCTCCAGGGCCTCCGCCACCCGGAGCCGTACCTCCTCCTCCGGCAGCCCCAGGTTCATCGGGCCGAACGACACGTCCTGCGCCACCGAGGCGGCGAACAGCTGGTCGTCCGGATCCTGCACCACCAGCTGCACGGTGGTCCGCAGCCGGGTCAGTCCCCTCCGGTCGTACGCCACCTCCGCCCCGTCCAGGAGCAGCGACCCGCTCCCGCACCGCAGCCCGCCGCTGAGCAGCCGCAGCAGGGTCGTCTTGCCACTGCCGTTGCGGCCGAGCAGCGCGACCGCGCGCCCCTCCGCCACCGGGAAGTCCACGCCGGACAGGACCGCGGGCCCGTCCTCGTACGAGAAGCCCGCGTTCACCAGCTCCACCACGGGAGCCGGAAGGGAGGGGACCGTCGTGGACGTCACGGGAGAAGCCTTTCCAGTACGAGGGTGAGCACGACGAGCCCCGTCAGGAGCACGCCCGTCGCGGCGAGGAACCGGCGGGACGGCGCGCACGCGGGCACGAGCACCCGCAGCGTCCCGTCGTACCCCCGCCCGGCGAGCCCCGACTGCAGGCGCTGCGCCCGGTCGAAGGCCCGCACGAACGTGGTCGCGCCGAGCCCCGCGAGCGAACGCCAGGTCGCGGCCCGGGTGGTGTGCCCGAGCCGGGCCGCCTGCGCCTGCCGGATCTTGGACAGCGAGTCGAGGAGCAGGAAGATGATCCGGTACATCACGAGGGCCACGTCCACCACGGGCGCCGGCACCCCGGCCCGGACCAGCCGGGGAAGGACGTCGGAGACCGGCGTGGTGAACGCGAACAGCAGCACCCCGAGCGAGGCCGACGCGGTCCGCAGCAGCAGCTCGACCGCCTGCGCCGGACCGCCCGGGGCGAACGCGACCGCGCCCCGGGCACCGCCCACCTCGAACAGCAGCGGAATCGCACCCGTGACACAGAACCCGAGCGGGACGCGGAACGCCCGCCACAGCGCCCGTCCCGGCACACCGGCCGGGCCGAGCAGCACCCCGAGCGTGACCGCGGCCACGAGCGGCGCGCCCGGCCACGGCGGCAGAGAGACCGCGCACAGGGTCAGACCGAAGCCGAGCAGCGCCTTCTCGGCGGGATGACGGCGGCGCCAGCGACTGCTGTGCGCCGCCGCGTCGATCGGCAGCATCGGCGGCTACGCGCCCGGCTCGCCGGGGCCCCCGGGGGAGCCCCCGTCCGGCGAGGCCTTCCTTTCGGCCGCCACGCTGCCCGTACCGTGAGGGGCCTTCACCCCGGCCGCCTCCGCCAGGGCCGCCCCCTGCCTGCGGCCTCGCCGCAGGCCGAAGTAGTACGCCAGGACGCCGGCACCCAGCGCGGCCTGGAGGGAGAACAGCGCGGACTCGATCTCCCCGGACGGCGGCTCGTACAAGGGGCTGAACCACGGCTCGTAGTCCGGGTGGAGCTCCGTGATCGCGGTCTCCGCCTCCCCGTCCGCCCCCGTGAACGGCTCCTCCTTGTGGTCCCCGAGCCCCAGCGCGAGCGGCAGTACCGCGAGCGCCGCGACGACGAGCAGCAGCAGGGCGTTGATCCTCGCGTTCCGGCTCATCACGCGGTCGCCTCCTTGCGTCGCTCCGCCGTGCGTCCGCCGAGGACACCGAGCCGGGTCAGTTCGCCCTTGCTGGACTGCGTGAGCAACCGCATCACGAGCACGGTGAGCAGGCCCTCGCTGACAGCCAGGGGGAGCTGCGTCACGGCGAAGATCCCGCCGAACTTGGCGAGCGCCCCGGGCACACCGCTGCCCGGGTCCGGGAAGGCGAGCGCCAGCTGCACGCTGGTCACGCAGTACGTGGACAGGTCGGCGACGAACGCGCCGAAGAAGACGGCGACCATCAGCGGCGCACCGAACCGGCGCAGCAGCAGGTACGTCCCGTATCCCGCCCAGGGCCCGACGATCGCCATCGAGAAGACGTTCGCACCGAGCGTGGTCAGCCCGCCGTGGGCGAGCAGCAGGGCCTGGAACAGCAGGGTGATCGTCCCGAGGACCGCCATGATCGGCGGCCGGAACAGGATCGCACCCAGACCCGTACCGGTCGGATGCGAACAACTGCCCGTCACGGACGGCAGCTTGAGCGCCGAGAGGACGAAGGTGAAGGCGCCCGAAGCGCCGAGCAGAAGCGTGGACTCGGGGTTCGACCGTACTTCACGGGTCAGCGCGCGGACCCCGTGGACGACGAACGGCGCGGACGCGACGCCCCAGGCGGCCGCGTGCACAGGGGGTAGGTACCCCTCGGCTATATGCATGGTTGGGAGACCCTCTCCAGCACCTCGTGGATGGACAACGCACCCTGGCCGGTCTCCTGGCTGACGGTCATACGCCCGACTCCGCCTTCCCACACCACGACGGTCTCCCGTCGCGGTCCAGTGGCTTCCCCGAGGGCGTTCCCCGCGGGGGTGGAGCCGGACATCCCGATCACAGTGGCGAGGGCCGCACCGGTACTGCACCGGTTTCCCGTACACCAAGGCGCTGTGACACTAGTGCGTTGACCAGGTACATCACAACACGACGGCCACCCTGTGCGGCTTCTCACTCACTCCGCGCAGTCACTCCTTGCGGTAGGCGTACGCCTCCGAGGCCGCCGCCGTCACCGCGTCGATGTCCCCTCCCGCGCTCGCCGTGACCAGCGCGGCGACCGCGCCCTCGACGAACGGCGCGTCCACCAGACGGGAGCCCTCGGGAAGCTCGTCGCCCTCGGCGAGCAGCGCCTTCACGGTGAGCACCGCGCTCCCCAGATCGACCAGGATCGCCACGCCCGCGCCCCGGTCCACGTCCCTCGCCGCCTGGCGGATCAGCTCGGAACTCGTCCCCAGGCCGCCGTCCGGGGCCCCGCCGGCCGGGAGGACCGGCGCCAGGTCACCGCCGCCGGAAAGCCCCCGGGCCAGCTCGGCCACGGCCGTCGCGACGGCGGCACTGTGCGAGACGAGCACGATGCCGACGCGGGTCCCGGCACTCACGACGCCCCCTCCCCACGGGCGGCCTCGTCGAGCGCGGCGAACAGCAGCGCGGAGGACGTGGCCCCCGGATCCTGGTGCCCCACCGACCGCTCGCCCAGATAACTGGCCCTGCCCTTCCGCGCCCGCAGGGGTACGGTCCCGAGGGCGCCCTCCTCGGCGGCGGCGCGGCCCGCCCCGAACGACGCCCGCAGCCCCTCCACGGCCGGAACGAGCGCGTCCAGCATCGTCTTGTCGCCCACCTGGGCACCGCCCAGCTGCGACACGGCGGCCACTCCGGATCCGAGGGCCTCCGCCAGCTGCTCCCGGCTGATCCGGTCCCCGTCGCCCAGCGCCTTGCCGGTACGGCGCAGCAGCGTGCCGTACAGAGGTCCCGACGCGCCGCCCACGGTGGAGATCAGCTGCCGTCCGGCCGTGGTGAGCACCGCGCCGGGCGTCGCCGGCGGCTCCTTGGCGAGGGTCTCCGAGACGGCGGCGAACCCCCGTTTCAGATTCGCGCCGTGGTCGGCGTCGCCGATGGCCGAGTCAAGCTCGGTGAGCCGGTCCGCCTCGCGGTCGACGGCCTCGGCCACCGCGGCCAGCCACCGCACCAGGAAGTCCGCGCCGAAGGTCTCCGTCATTCCGGTCCCCTCTCCCATCCCTCGTCTCACCTGCCCCAGCGCAGCGCGGGCGTCTGTACGGGCGCGTCCCACAGGCGAAGGAGGTCTTCGTCCACTTCGCACAGGGTCACCGAGCAGCCGGCCATGTCGAGCGAGGTCACGTAGTTCCCGACGAGAGTACGGGCGACCGGCACCCGCCGCTCGCCGAGCACACGCTGCACCTCCGCGTTGAAGCCGTACAGCTCCAGGAGCGGGGTGGCGCCCATCCCGTTCACCAGCGCGATCACCGGCCCGGACGGGCGGAGGTCCTCGACGACGACGTCGACGGCGAAGTCCGCGATCTCCCGGGAGGTCATCATCGGCCGCCGCTCACGCCCCGGTTCGCCGTGGATCCCGATGCCCAACTCCAGTTCGCCCGCGGGGAGATCGAAGGTGGGGCTGCCCTTGGCGGGGGTGGTGCAGGCGCTCAGGGCCACGCCGAAGGACCGGCAGCGCCCGTTGACCCGACGGGCGATCGCCTCCACCCGCTCGAGGGGCGCGCCCTCCTCGGCGGCGGCGCCCGCGATCTTCTCCACGAAGAGCGTGCCGCCGGTCCCTCGCCGGCCGGCGGTGTACAGACTGTCCGTGACGGCGACGTCGTCGTCGACGAGGACCTTGGCGACCTGGATGCCCTCGTCCTCCGCGAGCTCCGCCGCCATCTCGAAGTTGAGCACGTCCCCGGTGTAGTTCTTGACGACGAACAACACCCCGGCCCCACTGTCGACGGCAGCCGCGGCCCGCACCATCTGATCGGGCACCGGGGAGGTGAACACCTCCCCGGGGCACGCGGCCGCCAGCATCCCGGGCCCCACGAACCCTCCGTGCAAGGGCTCGTGCCCGGATCCGCCTCCGGAGACCAGCGCGACCTTCCCCGCCACGGGCGCGTCCCGCCGCACCACGACCCGCTGCTCCACGTCCACGGTGAGCTCGGGATGAGCGGCCGCCATCCCCCGCAGCGCGTCGGCGACGACGGTCTCGGGAACGTTGATGAGCATCCTCATGGATACCTCCGGGTGAGATTGACAGGTAAGCCACTGGACAGGGCTTTTGCAGGTCAGAGCAGGCGCGCCGAATTGTTGATCTTGGCGGTTCATGGCGCTGGAGGGCTGCTTCCAGCGGTACTGATGCTGACTGAACGCTGACTTCCGTGATGGAGTGTCAGGTTTGAGTCGCCAGGACGAGCTTTGCGAATGCGCATCACGGCGCAATTATCGGTGCACGGATGTGAGCGCGCACTGGTGCGCCACCGGTCGGATCCGGACGATCTCGATCCCAGGGCGCTCCGAGGCCGGGAGGCGCGGGGCCAGGCGTCGGAGGGGCCATGGCAATGTGGGCGTCTTCACGGATACCGGATCACGGATGCCGCACCGGTGCCAGGCGGGACGAGAAGGCGGGTTGGGCCCGGGCGGGTCACGGTCGGGGCTGTGAGGTGGGCGAGTCGACCAGCGAGGGTTTCGCCTCGCCGTGGCTCGGGTGCGAGATCGCAAGGGCCTGGCTTGGAAGAGCGTCCTCGCCAAGGTGGGCGCGAGCTTCCTGGACAAGGTGGAGAGCGACGGGGTCGGCCATGGAAACCAGGTGAACATCTTCCAGATCCTCAAGACCATCCTGCGAGGCGCGTATGCCAAGGGGGCCATGGTGGACGATCCGGTGAAGGGCGTCCAGGAACCGGAATACGTGCGGGGAACGGTCGCCATCCCGTCTCTCGCCTATGTGAAGCAGGCGCTGGCTGTTGCCGACGAGGACCTGGCGCTGGAGATCGTCCTGATGACGGGATGCGGCCTGCGCAACGGTGAGGCGCGGGCGGTGAACATCAACAATGTCGTGGCGCAGGACGTGTACCGGGTGCGGGAGCAGATCCGTTCCAACACGCTGAAGCCGGCGAAGCTGAAGCACCGCAAGGCGGGGGAGTTCCGGGAAGTGCCCCTGCCGCGGTCGGTGCGAGAGGCGATCGAGCGCTACGCGGAGAAGCACGGCACCACGAAGGACGGCTACCTGCTGCGCGGCCCCGGCGGCTACTTCACCGAGGGCATGGAGCGGCGCAGGGTGAGGAAGCTCTTCGCGGATCTCCCGCCGGAGGCGGGGGTGGGCATGTACGGCTTCCGGCACTACTTCGCCTCGAACGCCCTCGGCAACGGCATTCCCATCACCGACGTAGCCGAATGGATGGGCCACAAGTCCATCGAGGAGACCTACCGCACCTACCGGCACCTGATGCCGGGCAGCATCACCAAAGCGGCCCGGATCCTCGACGCCGGGCTTTGGGAAGCAGCTTGAGGGATGGGTAGAGCAACACATGGCCTTTGAGGTGGGCGAGAGATCTTCTTGAAGTCGTCACCCTTGACGCGCTGACCTGCAGGCATGGCTGTATGAGCCGTGCTGACCAGCGACTTTGCTCGTTTTCGGGGCTTCCAGGGTGACACCGTTTTACGCGGTCGATTCTCCCCAGCGAGAGCCGCTCCGGAGGGCGGCTGGTCGGGGAGGGCGCGCAGCGCGGAACCTGCCCGTTGCGTCAGGCTACGTGGCGTAGCCGGTGAGGGCGCCGACGCTACGCCGAGGCCCTGCTCTCGACCTCGAAGCTGTCCACTCCGTCGTCCCCCTCGCCCGATGGCTCGGTCGCTCCAGCCCGACCATCACCTGCAACCGCTACGCCTACCTCCTGGCGGACGTCGACGGGTTGCTTGGCGTGATCCCTGAATACGTTCCAGAGGGGGGCTTCCCCTTACGCGTGGACACCGTTTGCTGTGCGGCGGTGGGTCAGCGTAGTTGATTGTTTTGCGAAGCCACCATCGACGCCTACGGCGCCGACATCATCCCGTTGTTCCGCTGAGCGGTGCCGGAGAGGCGACGGGGCGGCCGGGGAGTGCCGGCCGCCCCTGGGCGTGGCTCACGCCCACTGAGCCTTTTCCAACCTGAAGCACCTGCCAGTCGGAGGGCCCCGCAGCAGCTCCCCGGAGGCGCCAGTCAACTGATGAAGGCCTGGCCAGGAGCCCGTGCTGGACTCGGGTAGCCGATCAACGACAGTGCGGATGCCAGGTTGGAAAAGGCTTACGGTGTGGCAGGTCGAGGCTGTGTTGAGGTGTCCAGGAGTTCGGCGAGGCCGCGACGGGTGGCGGCGATGACGACGCGGTCCTCGGGGTGTAGGACGTAGCCGGGGTGCAGGTCCCACAGGAGCTGGGGTTCGTCGCCTTCCTGGTGCGCGGAGGCGAGGTCGGGGCGGCGGGCGTCCGGCGAGGCGGTGTCGAGCGCGAGGACGCGCCAGGCCCCCGGGCGGAAGGCATCGGAGACCGTACGGCCCTCGAACTGGGGGTGCCCTGCCACGAGAAGGGCGGCGAAGAGCAGCACCCTGCGTTCGACGGGGATGGCGCCGAGGATCTGGCGGCCCATCATGGCTCCGGCGAAGGCGGGCGCGGCCAGGTGGGAGACGCTGCGGCTGCGGGTGAGGGCCTCGGGGTGGGCGGTGCGCAGAGTGCGGTGGACGGCGGTGGCGAAGTCGTCGTCGTACAGGCGCAAGGCCACCCGCAGGTCGGACTTCACCGTACGGGCGTAGAGCGTGGCCTCCAGGTTGGTCGTGTCGGAGCTGGTGAGGGCGAGCAGGGCGTGCGCCCGATGGGTTTTGGCGGCCTCCAGGACGCCCTCCTCGGTGACGTCGCCGAGAACGACGGGGACGCCGAGGCCGCGGGCGAGTGGGATGCCCCGGGCGTCGGGGTCCTCCTCGACGCAGACGACGGGGATGTCCAACTCCCGGAGCCGGGTCAGGACACGACTGCCGATCTTGCCGAGACCCAGCAGGACGACGTGCCCGGACAGCCCGCGCGGCGGGCGGCGCAGCGCACCGGCGGCGCGGAAGGTGCCGAGCGCCTCCAGCGCGCCGGCGACGAGGAGGGGGAGCAGGGCGAGGCCGACGAGGCCGGTCAGGAGTTGGAGGATCTGGCGAGTGGTCGACTCCTCGACTGCGGGGTCGTTGATCGAGAACAGGTCGAGCAGCGTGAGGTACGCGGCGTGCACGGGGTCGGCGTCGGTGAGCAGCGTGGTGGTGAGCGTCAATGCGAGGACGCCGCCGACGATGCCGGTGAGTGCCCACCGCAGGCGGGCGGAGAAGAGGTCGCGCAACGGCAACCCCCGACGGGCCAGGCGCCGGGAGGAGAGGGCGGGACCGGCGTAGCGGACGGTCTCCAGGACGACGCTCCCGCGTCCGGCGGCGTTCGCCACGGCCTCGTCGTCGGGGAGGAGGAGAGGCGCCTGGGGGCCACTGGTGTCCGAGCCCTCGGCGCCCGCCGGGTCGCTGGTGGTGGACGACAGGAGCGCGAGGGTGCACAGGCCCGGGTCTGGTACCTGGCCGCTTACGGGCGGAGCGTGCTCGGCGGCGCGCAGCAGTACGCCGTCGGCCTGGACGACCTTGCTCGTCCCGGCGACGGCGGTGGCGGCGAGCGCGGGGGCCGCCGTGTCCGCGTCGGACAGGACGGTGGTGGACGCGTCGAGCAGGGCCCGGTCGGCCCCGGGCGCGGTCAGGAGGGCGGCTTGGTCGAGGAGTTCCTCCAGGTGCTGCCCGAGCTTGCGGTTGTACATGCGGACCACGAGCCGCAGCCCCGGGCTGAGGCGGCGGGCGGCGAGCGCGGCGCGGAGGTTCGTCTCGTCGTCCTCGTACAGCAGGGCCAGGGCCGCGGCCCGGTCCACCCCGGCCCGCAGCAGCGCCGCCTCCGAGGGAGAAGACGATGTGACGTCCTGCGGGGGCGGGGGTGTGCCGCCGGGGACGGAGCTGTCGGGACGGCGCAGAAGTCGCGCCGCGCGGGACACTACGGCGATGGGCTCCGTCTCCTCGGCGTGCTCACCGGAGGGAGCGACGAGGACGACCCGCTGTCGGTAGACCTCGCGCAGTTCGGCGGCGAGCCGGAGCGCCAGTGCATCGTCACCGCAGACCACCATGTGGCCACTGTCCTGTGGTTCTCCGGATCCCTGGTGCGGTAGCGCGATCACGATTCCCCCGTGTCGAGGCGGACCCGCCTGATCAGGCGGGCGGGTCAAGCGTCGCTCGCTTCTCCCTCGGTGCGCGTCCCGTCCGGGTGCAGGAGGCCAGGGTTCGTACCAGCGCGATGAGGCAGACGAACGCGACGAATCCCGCGCTGATGCGCGTCCATGACGGGGTGGCGCTGCTCAGGGCAGTCCATCCGTGTGCCAGGAGGCACAGGATCAGCCATCCTGGGCTTTCCAGGAAGTCGCGTCTCGCGTTGCGCGTCAGCACGGTGTTCATCTGTCCTTCTCGGGGCTTCTCACCTGTAGGTCTTCTGGACGCGTGGGGCTCACCGTCGTGCCTGCTGCCGCAGACACCGGCGGCTCAGGCTCAGGTAGGCGCCGAGTGCCGCAGCCCATGGAGTCCAGAGTGCGATGAAGGTGCTGAGACGTGCGTCTCCGCCGTGCGGGACCAGCGTCACGTGCCGCAGTGAGAGACGGGGGTCATGATCGGCCGGCCTGGGAGTCCAGCTTTCCGAAGAGGAGCGTCAGGCCGCCGCCGCCCGCCGCGAAGAGACCGAACGCCGCGAACGCGATTCGCTGGTCGTCCTTGCGCAGCTCCTCGTACTGGCTTCTGCTGATCGGGACGCGCTCGCGGTCGGGGTCGGAGGTGTCGATCGCGGAGTAGTGCCCCCGAACGGTCTCGACGCGTTGGAGCCCCGAGTCGTCCCAGAACATTCCGGTGACCAGGAATGCCCCGGCGAGACCCGCACCCACGAGCACCGCCCGGACTCGCCGGGGCAGGGCGCGCAGGGCGCGCCACTGGTTCGCTTTGTTGCTCGCGAAGCGCATGTCCCGGAGTCCGACGGCGATGGCGCGGACGAGCGTCGCCAGATGGAGGGGCACCAGTAGGGCGATGCCGATTCCGAGGAGGAGCCACTCGTCGGCGAACGGGGGCAGGAACGGGACGGCGGCGAGGACCGCGGCGAGAAGCCCCGCGAGGGAGAGGGCGAGTTGCGCCCCTGCGTGCATCGTGAAGCTGGTTCTCACCGCGTTCTCCTGCTCTCGTCCTAGTCGGTGATCTCGATGGCGCCGTCGCCGGTCGGCACGGGCTGCGACGGACCGGGGGCCGCCTTCTTCTGGGTGATGCCCTGGAGCAGGGACGCGAGGTCGACCCCCGTCGTGGAGCTGAGGAGCTCCATGCCCTGGGCGACGTTGTCGACGACCGTCCGGGACAGCTGGCTCGCCCCGTCGGTGGAGATGACGGTCATCTTGTCGATGGCGGACAGCGGTTCGGACGCCTTGGCGACGACCTGCGGCAGGACCTCGACGAGCATCTGGAGGACGGCCGCGTCCCCGTACTGCGCGAAGGCGTCGGCCTTCTTCCGCATCGCCTCGGCCTCCGCGGAGCCCTTGGCGGCGATGGCCGCGGCCTGCGCCTCGCCCTCGATGCGCACGGCGTCGGCGAGCGCGGCGCGGTGGGCCTTCTCGCCCTCACCGGTGAGGCGGGAGCGCTGCGCGTCGGCCTCGGCCTGCTTCACCAGGGCGATGCGGCGGGCCTCGGCCTCCTGCTCGGCCTGGTAGCGGGCGGCGTCGGCGGGCTTGCGGACCTGGGTGTCGAGCTGGCGGTCCGTCAGCGCGGCCTGGCGCTCGGCGACCTTCTCCTGCTCGGTGAGGATCTGCTGCTGGCGGTCGGCCTCGGCGAGCGGGCCCGCGGCGTTCGCCTGGGCGGCGGCCTCGTCGGTCTGGGCCTTGATCTCGGCCTGCTTCAGGTAGAGGGTCCGCTGAGCGATCGCGATCTCCTCCTCCGCCTTCAGCCGGGCCTGCTCGGCGGCGCGACGGGCCACGGCCTCCGCGATGTCGGCCTCCTGCTTGGCGCGGGCGGCCTCGGGGCGGCCGAGGTCCTCGAGGTAGGAGCCCTCGGTGGTGATGTCCTGGATCTGGAAGGCGTCCAGGACCAGGCCCTGACCCGAGAGGCTGGCCTCGGCCTCCTCGGCGACCTGACCCGCGAACGCGGCGCGGTCACGGATGATGTCCTCGACCGACATCCGGCCCACGATGGAGCGCAGCGCGCCCGACAGCACCTCCTGGGTGAAGCCGACGATCCCGTCCTGCTGCATCAGGAACCGCTGCGCGGCGGCCCGGATGGAGTCCTCGGTGCCGCCGACCTTGACGATCGCGACGCCCTCCAGGTTCGCCTTCACCCCGCGCAGGGTGACCGCGCCACGGACGGCGACGGGGATGTGCCGACTGGACAGGTCGAGCGTGAACTTTTGCTGCACGAACGGGACGACGAACACACCGCCGCCGACCACGACCTTCTGGCCGCTGTTGTCGGTGAACACCCGCCCGGTGGCGGGATCGGTCGCCTGCTTGCCCCTGCGGCCGGTGATGATGAACGCCTCGCTGGGCCCGGCGACCTTGTAACGCGTGACGACGACGAGACCGAGCAGCACCAGGAGAACGACGATGCCCACCACGGCGGTGAGGACAGGGCTCATGAAGAAACCCCCTTCGATCAGAAGGAAAAAGACAGATATCGGCGCCCGGCCAGCCTTCGACCGGTGAGCATTCGTCCGGTCAGCGTTCGACCGGGCGGACGGAGACGGACGTCGGTGAGAGCACGGCCTCGACCCACACCTCGGTGCCCCGCGCGACGGGAACCGCGGCCTTCGCCGCATACTTCACCGGCTGGCCCGCGAGATACAGCAGCACCTCGCCGTACCCGCCGACGGGGATGGCCGTCACCACCGACCCGCTCGTACCGGCCAGGTCCCCTTCCCGCGGTGCGGGCGCGGAGCCGCCTTGGAGCAGCGCCCGGCTGAACCGCCAGGTCCCCCACCCCACGACGCCCCCCGCGACCGCGCCCGCACCGGCGGCGACCCCCGCCCCCGTGCCGGTCGTCCCGAGGACGATCGCCCCCGTGAAACCGAGCGCCGAGACGAACCCGGCGATCACCGGCAACGACAGAAACCCGTCAAGCCCCCCGCCGATCGAGTCGAGGACCCCCTCCAGCACCCCGTCGAAGACCAGCGAAAGGACGAGCAGCACAAGACCCGCGATGCCGAGACCAAGAAACCAGCCCATGTACGCCACCTGCCCCGTGCCTTGCTTCTCTCGTTGTTCCAGGATGGTTCCACGGAGCGGCGGGGTTGTTCACTGCCTGGTTCCGGCAGCCTTTACGCGTTCTTAATGCCGCCTGCACGCGTCCGTGAACTCGGCCACGAGGGCGGCGACGCGCTCAGGAGAGTCCTCCGGCAGGAGACGCCCGGCGCCGTCGAGAACGCGCAGATGGGTGCCGAGCCGCTGCTCGGCCGCGGGCCCCAGGCGGGCCGGGGGCAGGAAGACGTCGCGCGATCCCGCCACCACCATGTTCGGCACGCTCCTGGCGCGCGCCAGAACGGACGACGGCAAAGGCGCGGGAGCGAGGCTGCTGCGGCAGGAACTGCCCACCAACGCCATCCACCGGCTGAGCCCGTCCGGCACCGGCTCACCGGGCGACGACACGTGCCGCACGAGCCGCTCCGCCCGCGGTACTGAGGGGCGGAGCAACCAGGGCACCGTCGCGCCCAGTAGGGAGGCGCCGACCCGCAGCCGCACCAGCCCGGCCGTGGACACGAGCACACGGCCAGAGATCAGGTCGGAGCCGGGCATCGTAGGCACCCTGCCGCCCGGGCAGCAGAGGCACAGGCAGGGTGACGGCCGTTCTTGACGCGTCGCTGACTCGTCACCGGCACAAGACGTGGCGTATCCACAGGAGAGGGGGCGTCGGAACCGTGGCCACCGTCGCAGGGCACCGTGCGCGCTCGTTCTTCTCGGCGCATCCGGCCCGGACCGTGGTCCTCGCGTTCGCCGTGGTGGTGGTGGTCGGCACGGTCCTGCTGACGCTGCCGCTCGCAGCCGAGGACGGTGACGCCCCCGGTGTGCTGACCGGGCTGTTCACCTCGACCTCCGCCGTCTGTGTGACGGGTCTCGCGGTCGTGGACACGGGCACGTACTGGAGCGGCTTCGGTGAGGGCGTCATCCTGGTACTGATCCAGGTCGGCGGCTTCGGCATCATGGCCATGGCCCCACTCCTCGCCCTGCTGGTCTCGGGCCGGCTGCGCCTGCGGATGCAGCTGACGGCGCAGGCCGAGACGAAGAGCCTGGGCATCGGGGACGTACGCCGCGTCCTGCTCGGCGTCGCCGGCACCACGCTGATGGTCGAGCTGGCCGTGGCCGCCTGCCTGGCACTGCGGTTCCGCTTCGGGTACGGAAACGGGATCGGTGAAGCCGCCTACCTCGGTTTCTTCCACTCCGTGTCCGCGTTCAACAACGCCGGCTTCGGCCTCCACGCGGACAGCCTCACCCGCTACGCCCAGGACCCGTGGGTCACCCTGCCGATCGCCGTCGCCGTCGTCCTGGGCGGCATCGGCTTCCCGGTCCTGCGTGAGATGCTGCGCCACCGCAACCGGGCGCGGACCACCGGCCGGAAGAACTGGACCCTGCACACCAGGCTCACCGTCATCACTACCGTGGTGCTGCTGGTCGTCGGCACGGTACTCACAAGGCTGCTGGAGTGGACCAACCCGAACACGCTCGGTGCGCATGACATCTGGGGAAAGTTCCTCAACAGTTTCTTCCACTCGGCGATGAGCCGCACCGCGGGCTTCAACTCCCTCGACATCGGCGCCATGAACGCCTCCACCCTCCTGCTGACGTGCATGCTGATGTTCATCGGCGGCGGCAGCGCGGGCACCGCGGGCGGCATCAAGGTCACCGCCTTCGCCGTCCTGGCCGCCGCGATCCTCGCCGAGGTGCGCGGCGAGCCGAACTCCGTCGTCCTGGGCCGCCGCCTCGCCCCGCACGTGCTGCGCCAGGCCCTGACGGTGGCGCTCCTCGGCGTGGGGCTGGTCATGAGTGCCACGCTCGCCCTGCTCTCGGTGAGCAAGGCGTCCTTCGAGGCGGTGCTGTTCGAGGCCGTGTCCGCGTTCGCGACGGTGGGCCTGTCCACCGGCATCACCGCCGACCTGCCCGCCGTCGGGCAGCTCATCCTCGTCGTCCTGATGTTCATCGGACGCATCGGCCCCATCACCCTGGTCTCCGCGCTCGCGCTGCGTGAACGCACGCGACGGTACGAACTGCCCGAGGAGCGACCCGTCATTGAGCCTTTTCCAACCTCACGATGGGGTGTGGTGAAGGGCGACGACGGCCTTGATGATGTCGGTGATCCGGTTGGTGCCGCAGCGGAGC